>NZ_JABUTB010000054.1:8287-21969 GCF_021443865.1 Clostridium sp. | reverse complement strand
ATTTCAAAGGATACTGAAATCAATAATATCTTAGAAAACATAAAAAATTTAATTAAAAATAATAATCCTTTGGATGAAACAACTACTATTCTTATAGATCTTTTATTAAAGAGTAACATTATTCAAGATTCCCTTTCTTTAAGTGAATTAAATTATATTAGAAGTGCCTCCGAAAAAATAAGAAGTAATGAAAGTAATGAAACTTATAAAGCTTTGAAAAAAAGAGTTAACTCTCAAACATTAGTATCAAACATGCTAGATTTTATTCAAGATACAATAAATTTATGTTTTTTATTTATTAAATAAAGGGGGATGACAATAAATAATAAGTATATAGTATCTTTCAATGATATGTCTAAGAAATATACTTGATTCTAATTTGAATTTAACCTTAAGTTCTGCTATTAAAGGGGATAAAGAAAATGGATGGAGGAAAAATTGTTTTTGCCTTAGGTATGACTGTTATATTCTTTCTTGCAATTAAGTTAGCAACTCCTATTAAAAGGGGAAATAAATCAGGTAAAATTCTTACGAAAAATAAGGAAGTTGAATTAGTTAAATTAAGAGATATTGAAGTATTAAGTAATGATGAATTTAAAGAAGTATTAAAACTATACCATAATAAAAATTTAATAAAAGAAGAGTATGAAAAATATGAAAATCTTCTAAATGAATTGAAAGATATAAGATACTTCTATTATGAAGAATATGCAAGTAAAATTAACAAACTTAAGAAATATTTCAAAGTTAATTAATCATTACTTCATAGTTTTAATCTATTACAAAATAAATGTATAATTAAAACACTCATTATTTTATAATTGTAATATAGTATTTTAAAAGGAAAGGTGTGTTGGAATTGAAGGAGATAAGAGTATTTGCAAATGCAAATAAATTTACATTAACAAAAGAAGTAAATGACTTTATAAATAATACAGAATATAAAGTAATTGATATACAATACGGGGTTAGTAGTGGTTTATTCTCTTCTGAATATTCTGTGATGATTGTTATTGAAGAAAATAACAACGAAAAATAAAATATGGTTAATATAATACAAGTTAATTATTAAAATAAAGTAAAGTCTATGAATTTATAAATCCATAGACTTTTTTTCTATTATTTAGTTCTTTCATTAACTCAGCTTGCCTGAGTTATTTCCTCAATTCTACATTCTTCATTTTACATTTTACATTACTCAGTTTATCTTACTATTTTCTTTACCAAAGCTCCTACTCCAATTCCCATCATTAATATACCAATTATCATTTCTATGTTACTTAGCATATAAGATCTTGGAGATGGTTGTGCTTCATTAAGCCCAACACCAGCAAACATTCCAACACTTAAATTTAAGGACTCATTATAATCTGTTAGCATTTGTCTAAAACCATGAAACTTATTTATAGCATCATAAGTTATTATTTCTTCATTTACCTTTATTCCAAAGATTAGATATAATAATGAAAATAATATTATTATAGATAATGAAAAGTAAACTGCATACATTGGTCTTTCTCCATATCCACAGCTTATAAGCCCAAGGGTTGATGAAATTCTTGGCATTGGTTTTAATACTTTTCTTTGCGTTTTTCTACATAAGAAGTAATATTCCCCAAAATTATTTTGTAAATTATTATCCTTAAATTTATCTGCTATATTTTCATATACAGTATATATTCCTTCATATTCATCTCTATCTCTTTTTCTAAATTCAATTTTATCTATAAAGGTTTTTTCATCTAACTTTGTTTTATATTTATCTCTAAACTCTAAATCTTCAATATATGTTCCTACAAATTTTGTACCTGAAAGATTACTGTCAGAAATAATAATCATTTCTAATGTTGAATCATATATAATTCCGTTACTCATATCACTTAATTCAAAATTAGTATTCTTTAAATTACATTTATTAAAAATAATAAATTCTAATGTACAATTAATAAATTTTGCATATATATTGCAAAAATTAAATTCACAAGAAAAATTATCTTCTTTATTTAAATTAGGTGTGTCTTCTTTATCAGTTTTAACAAAAATACAATCTTGAAAAACTACTCCCCCACCCATTAGCTCACATTCTTCAAAATAACAACCAATAAATTTACAGCTTGTAAACTTTATATTAGAGAATCTGCATTTTATAAATTTAGCACATATTATATCTGTATCTTTAATTTCTTCAAATTCATCTTCTTTCTTAGGATGTCCTCCACCTATAACTAAGTTATTATGTTCTTTAAAGCTATATCTATCATTGGGATTATATTCACTATATACATCTTTTTTATTATTTGATAATTTTTCAAATACTCTTATATTATTATTAATTCTTTTTTTTAATTGAGTTTTTGCTGCAGAAATTTCTTCTTTAAAATTAATATAGGCCATAATCTTTCTCCTTATATTTTTAATACCTATATTTTCTCCAAATATTTATTATAAATTCCATGCTGACTTTAATAATTTTATTGCTTCTTCTATTTCATTGTATTTTAAATTAGCATAACCTAAAAATATAGTTTTACTTTCTTCAACATTATTCAAGTATGATTTTGATAATCCTAATACCATTACACCTTTTTCTTCAGCAGCTTTAATAAGTTCTTTTTCATTCATTCCATTATTGACTTTTAATAATAAATGTAATCCAGAATTAGTTCCTATAATTTCTGTATTATTAAGATATTTCTTTATTAAAGAAACTAAATATTCCCTCTTTTTTTTATATATATTCCTCATCTTATTTAAATGTCTTTCAAAGTATCCCTCTTCTATAAATCTAACTAAGGCTTGTTGGGTACTTCTAGATACTGTGCAAGCTAGGAAACTAAAGTCTTTTTTATATATTTTCATAAGATTATCTGGTAAAACCATATATGCTATTCTTTCAGAAGGTGAAAAACACTTTGAAAATGTTCCTAAATATATGACCTTTCCTTTATTATCTAAACTCTGTAATGCTGGTATTGGTTTCCCTTCAAATCTGAATTCACTATCATAATCATCTTCTATTATGTATCTTTCTTTATTTTCATTAGTCCAGTTTAATATCTGCAATCTTCTATTAATAGGCATAATTATACCTGTAGGAAATTGATGTGATGGAGTAATGTGTATTACTTCTGAAGCACTTTTTCTTAAGCTTTCAACATCAACTCCTTGATTGTCAATAGGTATAGCAATTGGATTAATACCATTTACCTTTAATATCTTCTTGATTTTATAATAGCCAGGATCTTCTACTGCAAATAATTTATTTCTTCCAAGTATGTTTATAATTATTTGCATTAAATATTCACTGCCTGCTCCTATTACTATATTATCTACCTTTGAATTAACTCCTCTAGAATATCTTAAATAATTATTAATAGCTTCTCTTAAATTTCTATCCCCTTGAGAGTGTCCAATTTGTAATAGTTCTTTATTATCTTCTGACAATACCTCTTTATATATCCTTCTCCACACTGAATATGGAAAGCCTTCAAGATCAACTCTACTAGAATAAAATTCATACTTATAAGGCTTTCTCCTACTTACTTTTTCATTAGTATGTTCACTTTTAATTTTAGTATTTATAACTTCTTGAAGCTCTGCAACGTAATAGCCTTTTCTAGGAAGAGATATTATATAACCCTCTGTTATTAACTGTTCATAGGCTGATTCAACTGTATTTTGGCTAATTTCTAGATACTTAGCTAGCTTTCTTTTTGAAGGTAACTTACTATTAGCCACCATATTTCCTGCTTGTATTTCATTCTTTATAAAATTATATAATTGTATATATAAAGGAATCTGGCTGTTACTATTTAAGTTTATAGCTAAAAAGTCCATTCTATCACCTATCTGACCTCATTAAATTTATTAAAACTGATACTTATCAAAGTTTCAGTTTATGTATATAATATTATCAGTGGTATTAATAATATGTCAATTATAGTAAGGAGTTTAATTATGAATTTATTACATCCAATTTGGACAGAAATTAATTTGAATAACTTGATAAATAATATAGATGAGATAAATAAAAAATCAAATAACAGTGAAATAATAGGAGTTGTCAAGGCTAATGCCTATGGTCATGGTGCTGTAGAAATATCTAAGACTTTATTAAACTGCAATGTGAAAAAACTTGCTGTTGCTAATATTGTAGAAGCAATAGAACTTAGAGAAAATGATATTTCTGCCCCAATTATGCTGCTTGGAGTAAGTGAAGATTTTGCTATTGATAATTTAATTGATTATGATGTTGAACCTACTGTATCAACACTTCACTTTGCTAAAAACCTTAATGAAAGTGCAATAAAAAAGAATAAGACAATTAAAATTCATATAGCCTTAGATTCTGGAATGGGTAGAATAGGATTTAGAAATACTTCAAATGATATTGAGGATATAGTCAGTATTTCAAAATTAAGCAACTTAAAAATAGATAGTATTTTTTCACACTTTTCTACAGCTGACTCTATTGATAAAAGTTATTCTAATATACAAATGGATATATATAACTCAATAATAAGTAAGTTAAAAGAAAAAGGTGTTACTATTAATAAAAAAAATCTTTCTAACAGTGCTGCAATAATTGATATTCCTGAAAGTCATTATAATTATGTTAGACCTGGAATAATACAATATGGTTATTATCCTTCTGATGAAGTTAATAAAAATGATATTAATATAAAACCAGTATTAACTTGGAAAACTAGAATAGTTCATATTAAAGAAGTTAATGAAAATGAATATATTGGATATGGTAAAACCTATAAAACAAATAAAAAAACTTTAATTGCAACCCTACCAGTAGGATATGCTGATGGTTATTCTAGAGGACTTTCTAATAAAGGTAGTGTAATAATAAAAGGAAAACTAGCTCCTATTATAGGTAATGTCTGTATGGATCAATTTATGGTAGATGTTACTGATATAGAAGGTGTAAAATCAGGTGATGAGATTATACTTCTAGGAAGTGAAGGTGAAGTAAAATTTGATGCTGAAGATATGGCTACTATATTAAATACAATTAGCTACGAAGTTCTTTGCCTAATAGGAAGAAGAGCTCCTAGAGTTTATATTAAAGATAATGAAGTACTTGGTATAAGATATCTAATGTAGAATTTACAATAAAATAGAGGCTGTAAAACAGCCTCTCTATAGATAATTATACTAGTTTAACGTTATATTTCTTTAACCAATTATTTATTTGAATTAAATAGGCTATCATTTGTGGGCCTGTCATTAATTGTCCAAACCAAGGTGTTTTATAGGATGCTCCTCTTGTATCAATAATTTCTTTTACCTTAGCTTTATCTATAAGATTTAGTATTGGTGAAGTATTATCATTTAAAACTCCATTCATTATATTACAAACTAAATCAGTATAAACTGGATTATGAGTTTTTGGATAAGGACTCTTCTTTCTATAAATAATATCTTCTGGTAAAACTCCTTCTAAGGCTTTTCTTAATAGTCCTTTTTCTCTTCCATTAAGTAGTTTTATATTAGATGGAATATTAAATGCATATTCTACTATTTTATAATCTGCAAATGGAACTCTTACTTCTAAACTATTAGCCATACTCATTCTGTCTTTTCTATTTAATAAATTTACCATAAACCATCTTAAATTTAAGTAAAATAACTCTCTCATTCTATATTCTAATTTACTTTCTCCCTCTAAATGAGGAACCTCTTTTAAGGTGTCCATATAAGCACTTTGAGCTACTTCTTCTATCTTTAAATTCTTTAATTCTGGACTTAAAATTGCCTTTCTTTCTCCTATAAATCTTGACCATGGAAATGTATTTGCATTAATCATTTCTTCATTAGTAAACCATGGGTAACCTCCAAATAATTCATCAGCACATTCTCCTGATAAAGCTATTACGAAATCTTTCTTTACTTCTTTACAGAACAAGTATAAAGATGAATCTACATCAGCCATGCCAGGTAAATCTCTACCAATTAAAGCATCATCTAGTGCATTAACTAAGTCAGTATGATTCAATACTACAGTTCTATGATCACTACCAATATATTTTGCCATTACTTCTGCATAATATTGATCTGAAGTTGGTTGAAATAGTGATGATTTAAAGAACTTATCATTATCCTCATAATCTATAGAATAAGTAGTTAATATTTTATTTTTCTTTCTATACTCCTCTGCTGCTATTACAGAAATTGCTGAAGAATCTAAACCGCCAGATAAAAATGTACATAAAGGTACATCCCCTACCAATTGTCTTTTTATAGCATCAGTAAGAAGTTCTCTTACATGTTCAACAGCTTCCTCTTCACTTTCATTGAATTCTTCTGCTTTAAGTTCCCAGTAATTATCTTTCTTTATTCCATATTCATCTACTATTAAATATTCTCCAGGCTTAACTTCACTAATATCCTTGTACACAGTTGTTCCAGGTATAACAGCTGGTCCTAGTGCAAATAATTCTGTTAATCCATCTTTATCTACAATTGGTTCTACATAAGGATGTTTAAATAAGCTTTTCACTTCTGATCCAAAAATAAATGTATTATTTTTTATGCTATAAAATAATGGTTTTACCCCCATAGCATCTCTTGCTAAAACTATTCTTTTATTTTTTTCATCATAAATAGCAAAGGCAAATATACCATTAAATTTTGAAATGGCATCTATGCCCCAATTTATATATGATAAAAGTAATACTTCAGTATCAGAATATCCTTCAAATTTATATCCATCTTCTATTAATTCTTTTCTTAAATCTTCAGTATTATATAACTCTCCATTATAAACAAGTACATATTCTTTTCCATCAATAGACCTTTTCATGGGTTGACCTCCACCTTCTGGGTCAACTACTATAAGCCTTCTATGTCCAAGCATAACATTATTAGAAATGTACATTCCTTGTGCATTAGGGCCTCTGTTTATTAAAGTGTCTGTCATATCTTTTAGTATTTTATTTTCTTCTTTTATATTTTTTTTGAAATTAATAAACCCTGTTATTCCACACATACTTATCCTTCCTTCTTTGTCGCCTATATTTATAGTTATATGACTATGTTTTGACAATAGTGATATAAAAATACTTAAAGTAAAAACTTAATTGAAAAACCAAATAAAAAAAGAGAAAAATCTATAAAACTAGATTTGACTATATTAAAGTCACACTAGAACTATATATTTCTCCCTTATAAATATGTACATACTATTTTATATTACTGAAGTATAAATTTTTCTATTGCCTTAGCAACTCCATCATTATCATTACTATCAGTTATATAATCTGCTGCTTCTTTTACTTCATCAAAAGCATTTCCCATTGCTATACCTAATCCTGCATATTTTATCATATGAAGGTCATTTCCTGCATCTCCTAAAGTCATAACATTATCTTTATTTAAGCCTAAGTGTTTAGCTAACATTTCAACTCCAACACCCTTATTAACATCTTTATTTAAAAATTCTAAGAAGAAAGGCGTACTTCTAACTACTGTATATTTTTCATATACTTCTTTAGGTAAATTTTCAACAGCCTTTTCTAAAATTTCTGGCTCATCTATCATCATTATTTTTATCATAACTTCATCATCTGAAATATTTTCCATATCTATTTCATGAATATCTATCTTATTAATTTCAGCTTCTACTTCAGTATATTTACTGATTTTAGGAGTTATTAATCCTCTTTCTTCTGAAAAGGCATGCATATTTACACCTAATTCTTTACTTAATCCTCTTAAATAATGTAAATCTGCTCCAGTCAATGCTATCTTTGCTACAGATTCTTTACTTTTTGTTTTTTGTATTAAAGAACCATTATAGCTTAATACGTAGTCACTATCTGAATACATATTTAATTCTTCTAAATATCTTGAAACTCCTTCTATGGGTCTTCCTGTTGCTAAAACTACTGTTACTCCTTTATCTCTTGCTGATTGGATAGCATTTTTAGTTCTTTCTGAGATAGTTTTATCCTCTTTAAGTAAGGTGCCATCCATATCAATAGCTACTAATTTGTACATTATAATCCTCCATATATAAAAAACTTACTTAGATTATAGCATAATTTTATATATAAATGTATTTATTATGTCTATTTATCAAATTCAACATAAGCTTTTAAAGTATTATAAAATTCATCTCTTTTTAACACTTTAATAACAGCACCAGTTACTTCATAACTAGATGTCACTAAAGAATCTTTTCTAATATCTCTAAGTATTTTTTCAACATCAGATGCTAATATTCTTAAATCTGATGAATTTAATACAGATCCAGCATCACTGGCTGCATTTTCTATACTAGTTTTAATCTTGCTACTATCAAAATCTTCTAGCCTTCCATCATTTTTTATTATTTTCATATAAATCACTTCCCTTTTTATTATTAGACATAAGTATTTATTTTATTAAAATATAAACAAAATCTTAATTATAAATATTCCCATTTATTCGATATTAATTTATACTTTTCAATATTATAGAAAGTAACAGTATATTTCTTACTATAATTATACAAATATATACAGTATCTATCAATTATTTTATAATATTCCTATATTCAATATAATAACTATGATTCTCTAAAAAACACTCCCTTTATAGTTAACTTCATAATCTTAATGTTAACTATAAAGGGAGTATTATATTCTTTATTTTGGCTATGTCACATCATATGGATGATTTTTGATAGATAAAGTTGTATAATAATAGTAGATAAATAGCACTTATAAAAGGAGTGTAACTATATACCTACTATTAAAGACGCACTTGATATTAGTATGTGTTCCTTGTGCTGTAAACAGGAATGGATTATTAATCTCCAAGATTACAAGCACAGGTAGTGTATCTACAATATTCAGCATATCAATAAGTTATCATAGCCAGTTAAAAGGGTTTATGCGTGGTTTTAACGGTGTTTCTACGAAATACCTTAATAACTATCTTGTATGGAATAATCTTGTAAACTATACCAAAGAAAGTGGCACGGAGAAAAAGAACATCTTCTTGAATTTCGTGATGGAAACATTAAAATCTGTGAAATGCAGAGATTTAACAAACAGACCAGCAGTTCCACTGGTGGCCTAATCTTGAATTTGGAGGTATAAAATGGATAGACCTATTACAACATTATTTATGCTAATGTCTGTTGATGGAAAAATAAGTACTGGTGCAACAGATGATTTAGATGTAGATAAGGATTTTTCCCAAATTAAAGGAGTTAATGAGGGGTTACATCAATATTACGAAATAGAGCAGACAACAGATTTGTGGTCTTTTAACTCAGGTAGAGTGCAAGAAAAAATGGGTGTTAATTCAAAGGGAATGCCAAAACAAACACCAGTCTCCTTTGTAATAATTGATAATAAGCATTTGAATAAAAATGGTATACGCTATTTTTGTGCTTTATCAAAAAAGTTTGTGTTACTTACGACAAATAAAAAACATCCTGCATTTAACGTAGAGGAAGGAAATCTTCATATTATATATCAAAATGAACTATCCTTAAAAGATGCACTTATAAAACTCAAAGCGGAATATGGTTGCGAGAGAATAACAATCCAGACTGGAGGAACATTGAATAGCTTATTTCTTCGTGAAAAGTTGTTTGATTATGTTGATATAGTTATTGCACCTGTTTTGGTTGGCGGTAAGGATACTTCTACTTTAATTGACGGAAAGTCCTTGATAGCAGAAAGCGAATTATCAAAATTGGGTGTTTTGAAACTGAAAGAATGTGTGATTTTGGAAAACTCATATTTACGGTTAAAATATGAGGTGATTCGCTGACAACTTCCAGTATGTCGAAATGAAAATAAGGAGGGCATTTCTGCTCTCCTTATAAAAACTGCTATTATCAACTTTATTTTGTGACATAGCCTTATTTTTTTGCTTTACTTATTTTTGCAGTTTTACCTTTTACTTTGATTTCCTTATACTGCTTTAATAAAATATTACCTTTACCATTCAGAATATCTACAAATGAAAATCCATCTTGAACATCAATAATTCCAATATCCTCACCTGTTAATCCTTCTAAATTGCTTAATGCCCCTAGTATATCAATATTTCTTACTTTTTTCTTTTTACCTGCGCCTACGTAGATTTTAGTAACTTCACTATGTATTGACTTTTTCTTAGCTACATTATTTCCATAATCATTTTTTTGACTTTCAAAGAAATTATTTCTTCCTGAAATTACGTCTTCATAAGCTGGTATCTTTATTTCTTCTATTTTGTAGCCTATATATTCTTCAATATCATCTAAAAATCTTTTTTCTCCCATAGAAGTTAAAGTTATGGCTAATCCATTCTTTTCTCCTCTACCACTTCTACCTATTCTATGTACATAGCTTTCCTTTTCCATAGGAACTTCATAATTGAATACATTAGTTATATGACTTATATGAATTCCTCTTGCAGCAATATCAGTAGCTATTAATACTTTAAATTCTTTATTCTTAAAGTTTTCCATAACCTTTAATCTTAATTTTTGATCCATGTCACCATGTAATTCATCAACTTTGATTTTTTCTTTTCTCAATAAAGAACTTAAACTTTTTACAGAATCTTTAGTATTACAAAATACTATTGAGCTTTCATCTGAATAAGCATATAGTAGCTTTAATAAAGTTTTAAATTTTTCTTCTCTACTAGAAATAATATATCTTTCACTTATCTTATCTCTATTAAAGACCTTAGATTTAACCTCTAAAACTTTTGGATTTCTCATATACTTTGAGTATAATCCTTCTATTTCACTTGGAATTGTTGCTGAAAAAAGTGCAGTATTTTTATTTTTAGGCAGCTTATTTAATATTTCAGCTATTTGATCTACAAATCCCATATTAAGCATTTTATCAGCTTCGTCAATAATTACATATTCTATTTTACTGGTATCTAAATTTCCTCTTTGAATATGATCTATTACTCTTCCTGGAGTTCCAGAAACTATATGAACTCTTTGCTTTAATTCTCTAACTTGATCATTAAAAGGTTGCTTACCAAAAATGGCTGCACATCTTATTTTCTTTAATCTTCCTATATTTGAAATATCCTCTTTTACTTGCATTGCTAATTCTCTTGTTGGAACTAAAACTAATGCCTTAATTATATTTTCTTCTTCATTAATAAGCTCACAAAGTGGAATTCCAAAACTTGCCGTTTTACCACTACCTGTTTGAGACTTTACAACTATATCATTTTTATTTAATATTTCTGGAATTACTTCCTTTTGAACTTCTGATGGGTTTTCAAAGCCTAAATTATTTAAAGCCTTTAAAATTTCTTCTCTTAGCCCCATCTCTTCAAATTTATCTATATTCATTAATTCACCTCTTTCTTATAACATATTGAATAACTTTATTAATTTTACCTTAGTATTATGTTATGTACAAGTAAGCAACAGTAAATTAAATTTAGTTTAAATAATTATATTTGTATATTAAAATTATTCAATTCTTCTTTTAGTTCTTTAGCACCTTTAAATAAAACTGTTTTTATACCTAATTTATCAGCGCCTTCAACATTTGCTTCCATATCATCAACAAAAATAGTTTCACTTGGATTTAAATTATATTTTTCTAATATTAATTTATATATCTCTTCTTCAGGTTTAAGTAGCTTTTCTCTGTATGATACTACACCGCCATCAAATAACTCAAAAAATTTATTTTTCTTTGTTACCTCTCCAAAAGCTAATTCATGAAAATTGGATAAGTAGTAGATATTATAACCTTTATCTTTTAGAGCACTTAATATTTCTACTGTATCTCCTAAAGGCTTTAATATATCATACCAATTTTCAAAAGCTAAATTAATTTCATCTATATATGTACTATTTCTATCAATTATATTATTAATTGCTTCTTTTTCTGTTATTGTACCTCTATCTAACATTATCCATTCTTCACTATTGAAAATAGCTTTAAAAACATCTTCTACTTTTTCCTCAGAAATTTTACTTTTCAAATACTCTCTAGGATTAAAATCTAGTAAGACATTTCCTAAATCAAAAATTATATTCTTATACATAAACACCCTCCATACAAAACTATATAAAATAATATCCAAAAGCATATCCAGCATACATAAGTGCTGAATTCCAAATTGCTATACCTATAATTGAATAAAGTGAAAACTTTATAATATTCATTCTAAACATTCCTGCTACTACTGGAATTAAAGTTCTAACAGCTGGAATCAATCTTGTAATTAATACACCCTTATCTCCGTAATTCTCCATATATAAACATACTTTATCTATAGCCTTTCTTGATTTAGGAAACCTATTATATATTTTAGTTAAGATAGGTTGCCCAAACCAATATGCTATTATATAAAGCACATAACTAGCCAATTCACCAGCAACTATTGATATTCCAAGAGCAAAGAAAAAATTCATACCTGATTTTGCAACAGCTATACCTATTGCTGGCATTATTATAGCTGCCCCTAACCCTGGAAAGTTTAAATACTCTAAAAAAATAATTGAAAATACAAATATTAATCCATATCTTGCAAAATATTCTATTATTACTTGTATATCACCCATTTATATCACCCCAAATAATCTTATAATGACTTTAGTTTACCCCTACTTTCTTAATATAACCTTAATATAAAATATTAAATTCCTTAATAATTTATAAAGCATTTTAAGACTTTAAACTAATATTTAGATATTATGATAATAAATATGCAATAAGTAATTTTATAGTATTTTCTACTGCCTCATAATGTGTTCTTTCCATACCATGTGATGCATGAACTCCTGGTCCTATAAGAGCTCCTCTTATATCATTTCCACCTCTAAGAGCTGCTCCAACATCTGAGCCATACATAGGATAAATATCTACTGCATACCTAATATTATTTGATTTTGCTAAATTTACTAACGCTGTTACCATATTATAATCGTATGGACCACCAGAATCCTTTGCACAAATAGATACATCATATTCTGTACAACTTAAATCATCTCCAATACATCCCATATCAACAGCTATCATTTCTGTTATATCTTGAGGTATATATGAAGATCCATGTCCTACTTCTTCATAAGTTGAAATAAATATTTTAGTTTTATACTTAGGTGTAATTTTTTCTCTATTAAAGACTTCCATTAACCCCATTAATGCTGATACACTACCCTTATCATCTATAAATCTTGATTTTATAAATCCGCTTTCAGTTATAGTAGTCTTTGGATCAATAAATATAAAATCTCCTGGGCATATCCCTAAAGCTTCTACATCCTTCTTAGATAAAACTTTTTCATCTATTCTAACTTCCATATTTTCTGGAGTACGCTTTTTATCCTTACTATCAGGATAAACATGAACAGCTGGACTAGTACTTAAAAAAGTTCCAGTATATATCTTTCCTTCTCTTGTTCTTATTTTGCAATACTCACTATCCATAGTAGCTGGTATAGGTCCTCCTAATAAAGTGAATTTTAAAGTTCCACTATTTGTTATAGATCTAACCATAGCACCTAAAGTATCTACATGAGCAGATAAGCCTATTACTTTTTCATCACTTTCCCCAGGAATAGTAATTACTCCAGCTCCCTTTCTTGTAGTTTCAAATTTATAGCCAAAGCCTGTTGCAATTTCTTCAATAATTTTAATAATATCAAAACAATATCCAGTTGGACTATCAAATTCTAATATTTTTTTTGCTGTATTTAGCAC
>NZ_JABUTB010000054.1:0-7849 GCF_021443865.1 Clostridium sp. | reverse complement strand
GTATAATCTATACTATCTCCACCTGTACTTACATTAGAATTTTCTCTTAAATATACAACCTCGTCTTTTACTGGTATATAATCAAAATTCTTTCCTAAATGCTTTAAGAATAATTTTACATTATCATCTAAGTTTATTTTTTCTAGAGGTGTTTTATATCCTCTTCCCCTAAGTGAGCTTTTATTTTTTTCTTCAACTAATTCTCTAATGTTACTTTTCCCATCACCTATAACATTAGCTGGAACTCTATGAAGAATCCCTGGCACTTCATCACCAATTACTAAGAATCTATATTCCTTACCCTTAACAAATTCTTCAACTAACACAGTATTATCATGTTCAAAAGCTAATTTAAATGCTTCCTCTATATCCTCTAATTTTGGTCCTTCTTTAAATATAGAAATACCTAATCCAAAGTTAGTTGATTTTGGTTTTACTACAATAGCTTTATTTACATATTTGTGTACTTTTCTTATAGCTTCCTCTAAGCTAAAGAATTCATCTCCCTTAGGTGCATTTATGTTATTTTTATCTAATATTTTTTTAGTTACTACTTTATTTTCCATCATTAGAACTGTTACATAGTTATCCTTTGATGTTTTAGTAGCTTGTTTTACATATTCTATATGATTATCCTTCTCTAAAGAAATAAAGTTATCTGCCCTATCAATAACATCAACCTTGATTCCTCTTTTCATAGCTTCCTTCATCAATATTTGAGTTGAAAGTTCTAAATCTTCAAAGCCTTCTAATTTAAATCTATTTTTATACGCATCTTCTTTATATCCTTTTGCTAATCTTAAATGACTTTCTAAAAATCCTTCTTCTTTAACCATTTCGGATATTCTATAAGCATAGGTTAATTTAGGATTCATAATTTTTTCTATCATAGAATTAATTATATCTTCCTTACCTAAAGATAACTTATCGTTCATTACCTTCAATTCATTTAATATATCTAAAGCCCAATCTTTCTTAGTTATTGTTTCTCCATCTCTATATAAAACTACATCCATTTGTCCATACATAGAAATTATATTTTGGTTATTTTGAGCTTCTTCTTGCCATTCTCCAAATGAACTTTCATCTTTTATAAGGAAATAAATAGTTAGTAAGTTAATAAAATTTAAGTCCTCAAGAGAAATTCCAGCTTTACTAAAAGGATTTATATCTATGCTTCTCATTTCCACATAACTAATTCCATCTTCTAAAAGTGACTCTAGAAATCTATCATTATTATTAGCTTTTAATCTAATTTGAGTATAAAGTTCTTTATGATTATCTATTAATTTATCATCAATAAACTTATATACGCTTTCAACATAATCTTTCACTGAATTATAATTTGGATATAAATCTACGGGATTTTTATAACCACATTCACTATTTCTATAAGATACAGCTCCTCTATTACTAAAACCATCTTTAGATATCTTATCTAATTCAATTACGCATTTTTCCCCAAAGGTTTCATGCATAGTTGTAGTTCCACCTAAAAGATATATTAATAACCACCTATATCTTAAGTAATTTCTAACAACCTTTAGATAAATAGAATCTCTATAATCTCTATAAGATTCACCATTTCCTATTTTTTCATATAAATCTTTTATTAATTCTTCGTTAAAAGAAAAATTATAATGGATTCCAGAAATTAATTGTTTCTTTCCTCCGTATTTCTTTAATAATTTCTTTCTATAATCACTTGCAACTTCACCGCTTTTACATTTACCATAATCAGCTATTGGAATTAAATTATCTTCTGGAATACTACAGGGCATTGATTGTGGCCATAGATATTCATCCTTTAATTCTAAAACAGTAATATCATAAAGAGAATTAACAAAACTATGTAACTCTTCTAAAGTATTTAATATTGGAGTTATAAGCTCTATCTGACTTTCTGAAAAATCTGTAGTTATATATGGATGTGAAATTTTACACTCAAAGACCTCTGGGTGCTTAGTTAAAGCTAATTTACCTTCTCCATCTACTCTTAATGTTTCACGTTCTAATCCAAAGTTCCCTTTTAATAATTCTTCTCTATAATTAAGTGACTGAATCACATCTAACATTTTTATACACCTTCCATATTTTAAATTTATATATTAAATAAGCTACTATTCCCTTTAAAATGCTGGAAATCGAAATCCCTATCCATATTCCATTAACATCATAAAATTTTGTTAATATAAGGGCTAATGGTATTCTAAGAATAGTAAATATTATACTAATAAGCGCTGGTATTTTAGGGACTCCAAAGCCTGTAAAAACACCATTGGATATCATCTCAATAGTAGCAAAAATTTGAGAATATCCAATTATTCTTAAATAATTACTTGCAATAAATATAGTATTATCTTCTCTAATAAATAACCTTACTAACATTTCTGGAGTAAATATAAATAGTAAACTTACACCTAAAGCATATATAATTCCTATACCTATTGCTGTATTATATCCCTTATTTATTCTATCATATTTCTTTGCTCCAAAATTTTGACCTACAAATCCTGCAATAGCACCATTTAGTCCACCTACTACCATATAAACCACTGACTCTATTTGCAATCCTATTTTTTGTGCTGCAATAGCATCTGCTCCAAAACTTCCTATTATTCTAGCCAATAATATATTTACAACTGTAAATAAAACTCTTTGAAATGACATTGGAAGTCCTAAAACTGTTATTTCTTTTAGCTTAATATAATTCCATCCATTTTTAAAGTCAAATTTATATAAGTTTAGTGATTTTTTAACAAAAAATATAAACATTACTGCATTTGCTATTAAAGTACCAAGTGCAGCTCCAGTAACTCCAAGATTTAGTCCATATATCATAATTGGATCTAAAATCAAATTAATTACTACACCTATAGCACTTATATGTAATGCTGATTTATTTATTCCAAAACTATTAAGTATCCTGATAAATAAAGTATTAAAGAAAGAAAAAAACAATATTGGTGCATTAATAGCTAAATAAATATATGCATCTCTTTCAACTATAGAGTTCCTTATATTTAAAAAATCTATGAAATTCTTTCCTAAAAATATTAATACTAAAGAATATAGTCCACCGATAATAGCATTTAGTATTACTCCCGCAGATATATATTCATCCACAGCCTTATAATCTTTTCTTCCAATGGAATGAGCAACCTTTATTCCTGTTCCAATTGCTACAAAGGCATTAATTGAGTAGCCAAGCCCCACAAAAAAGCTAGATGACCCTATACTTGCTACTGCATTACTACCTAAGCCTCCAACCCATAACATATCAACTAGATTATAGGTAAATTGTAATAATGAGCTTCCCATTATAGGCAATGCTAAAGTAACTAGAACCTTTAGAACATTCCCCTTCGTTAAATCAACTTTATCCATTTTATTCTCACTTTCAATGTTAATCGCATTTATCTATACAATTTGAACTACATATACACTTTTTATTACTAGTTAAAACACCGTTTATAAATCTCATAAGCTTATCACATAATTCTGTGTCTAAACTATAATATATCCATGTACCTTCTTTTCTACACTTTACTATTCCAGAATCCATTAAAACCTTCATATGGTGAGATAGTGTAGGCTGAGTAAAATGAAAACTTTCTAATATTAGACAAGCACATTTCTCCCCAGAAGACAGCATATCTACTATCTTTAATCTATTTATTTCACCTAATGCCTTAAGTATTTTTATGTTATCGTCGTAATTCTTATTCATTATAGCCTCCTTGTATAGATATTTATCTATATACAAATTATTCATAGATAACCATCTATATATAACCATATTTAAATATAGATGATTATCTATATTTAGTCAATAAATATATTTCTTATTTACTTATTTTAGGTTGTATTCCATAATATATATACGGTACTGAAAGAATTAACGAATTAAAAAAGAAAGATTGAAGGTTTAAACTCCTTGGAAATTTATAAAAATATATGTAGGAGAATATTTATGGTTAGTTTGTTAAAAACTATTTCTCTTATATCTTTAATATTAGCATTAATTATATTTATTATTACAATTATTCCATCAAAAAGAATGAAGAAGAAATTAGATAAAATGAGAATCCTAATGATATCACTCCAGAGCCTATTAGGAGAAAATCTCTTGTATTAATTATACTAATGCTAATTGGAACATTTTTAGGCATAATATCAAATTTAATAAATATGTTTTTATATCATTAATAATAAGAAATTTTAATCCTGAAGATTAATATATAAACTCCAAGTATAGTAATTACACTTGGAGTTTATATTATTTATTGGATTTTATTCCCATAAATAATGTATTTAATAATATTTATTCTATATTCTTACGCAAATATTGATTTTATTCCTCTTTTTATAACTTGCATAAATGAAATGGAACGAACTAATTTATCTGATTCTATATATTTATTAACTGCGCGTAATGTCTCTTTATTATCTCTTGTAGAAAAGGAAAAATGTCCATTTTCCTTAGTAAAGATTGCAAAACGACTAATCCACTTTCCCCTAAATAAAACAGAAGCAGCAATATAATCAACTTCTTCCCAAGGAATTTGTATATAATCTTCTACATTTCTATCATTATAAAACTCAAATGCCTTATCGCCAATCATAACTTTTCCATAACTTGCTACACCTAAATAAGATGTTGATGAAATTGTTAAGTCAACCTTTGTATTTAATGATTGTGCCATTTTTATCCTCCATAAAATAAAATTAATAAAGGCTCGACTAAGCCGAGCCTTTATATGATATATTCTATTACATTAATCCAATAACTCTTGCAATAATACCTACAACGAATAAAGCAATAATTATCACTATAGGTGATATTTTTTTCTTTAATAACCAACCGCATAATAATGTTAATAATACAGCTGCTAATCCAGGAATTAATGAATCTAAGTTTTGTTGTAAAGTTGTTACTTTTTCAATATTTAAACCATTAACTCCTAAAGCACTATATTGTGTTAAAGCTTCTTTAATTCCTTCTGCTCCAGAAGATAAACTTTCCCAATCAATATAAGCTCCTTCAGATTGTGTAACTCTAGATACTATAGGTGCAAAACTAATACTTACCCAACGTTGTACTAAAGCTCCAATGATAAACATACCAAGAATAGAAGCTCCTTGTGTAATTTGTCCTAATAAACCACCTGATAAGTCCTTTGTAATAGTTGTTCCAACTTTATAACCAAATTCTTGAGTATACCAAATAAATGCAAAACGCATAACATTCCATAATATAAAGAATAATAAAGGTCCTGCTATACTTCCTGATAATGCTAGTGAAGCCCCTAAAGCTCCTAATATAGGACGAATAGTAAACCAGAATACTGGGTCACCAACACCAGCTAATGGTCCCATCATACCTACTTTAACCCCTTGTATTGCAGCATCTTCAACAGGTGCTCCATTTGCACGTTCTTCTTCAAGTGCTAGTGTAACCCCCATAACTGGTGCAGATACATATGGATGTGTATTATAGAATTCTAAGTGACGCTTTAAAGCAGCGATTTGTTGATCTTTCTCAGGATATAATTTCTTGATAGCTGGGATAATTGAATAACACCATCCACCATTTTGCATACGTTCATAGTTCCAAGAACCTTGAAGGAACTGATGACGCCAAGCTACTGAAAAACGATCATTTTGGGATAATTGAACTTTATTTGACATTTTTCTAATCCTCCTTCAAGATTTTAGTAATCATTTAAGATATCCCCTAGAGGGTCACCAGAACCAGATCCGCCATTAGCAGAACCTCCAGATGATTTTAATCCTAAATAAACTAATGCTAAACTAATTCCGATAACACCTAATGAAATAAGTGTTAATTGGCTAATTGCTGCTAAGCAGAAACCAATTGCAAAGAAAGGCCAAACTTCCTTTGTA
The DNA here is from genome assembly GCF_021443865.1 of Clostridium sp. Lineage (GTDB taxonomy): Bacteria > Bacillota > Clostridia > Clostridiales > Clostridiaceae > Clostridium. The sequence continues at coordinate 1,942 of NZ_JABUTB010000054.1, read as the reverse complement.
GCCATCATGTTAATTACCATTGCATAACCTACGGCAGCAACCATTCCACCACCTACAGCCATACCACCTGATAACCAAGCTGGCATTGCATTTAATGTATTTGTAACTATTTCTGGAGGTACAATACATAATGCAAGAGCAGGAATAGCTATACGTACACCTTGTAAGCATATAGCTAATATGTGCCACATTTCAACTCCTCTGATATTTCCTTTTTCCGCTTCAGAATCCATAAAGTGAACCATAGGAATTGCTATTGTACGACAAATCATAGTTAAGAATAAACCTGCTACTGAAAGAGGAATTGCAATTGCAATTGAAGTGTTTATTGCATTAGAAACACTTGTATTTCCTCCCTTTAAACCAAGAACCATTATAATTGCAGATGCTACTGAAGCAAGTGCAGCATCTGGTGCAACTGCTGCACCAACGTTAGCCCATCCAAGAGCTATCATTTGAAGTGATCCACCTAAAATAATACCTTCTGTTAAGTGTCCACTTACTAAACCGATTAATGTACATGCTACTAGAGGTTGATGGAATTGGAATTCATCTAAAATCCCTTCCATACCTGCTATGAAAGCAACTAAAACAATTAATAGGATAGTAACTACTGACATATTAATTTCCTCCCATTTTTATGCTAATTCTTTTTTTGCTTTTTTCAAAATTTCAGCGAAATTTTCTGGAGAATCATTAGGTACTTTACGTACATCAATTTCTACTCCTAAAGCTAATAATTTTTCGAATGTCTCAACATCTTCTTTTCCCATAGAAATAGCTTTTGTTAAAGCCACCTTTCCTAGTGTATGAGCCATTGAGCCTAAATTCAATTTCTTAATTTCTACTCCACCTTCAATAGCTCTTAATGCATCTTGAGGCGTTTCAAATAATAACATTGCCTTTGTATTACCAAAACGTGTATCTTTATCAACTTTACACATTTTATCTATTGGAACAACATTAGCCTTTACCCCTGGAGGTGCAGCTTGTTCAATCATACTCTTTCTTAAGTCATCATGAGCAACTGAATCTGATACAGCAATAATACGGTTTGGTTGAACAGCTTTTGTCCATGCTGTTGCAACTTGACCATGTAATAAACGTGTATCAATACGTGCTAAAACATATTTAATTTTTCCATCTCCTATAACTGTTCCTTCTGGAATACTTCCCTGATGTGTATTTTCTGCTACAACAGGTGCTTTTTCCTCTTTTGGTTCTAAAGATTCTGGTTTTATTTTTATTCCTTCTTTAGAACTTCCAGAAATATGAGCTGCAATTTCATGTGCAGTTTCCATAGTGAAACGAGAAGCAAAGGCTTCAATTAACATAGGTAAATTTAAACCTGTTACAATTGCCCATTTATCTTCATGACCATTAAGCAATGCACTTGCTTGGTTAAAAGGTGTTCCACCCCATAGGTCAACTAAAAATAGTACTTCTTCTTGATTATCAAAAGAAGCAATGGCTTCCTCCATTTTTGCTTTTATATTTTCTGGTCCATCACTTGGCATTAATGTGCAAGCTTTTACATTTTCTTGCTCACCTAAAATCATTTGACCTGATTGGAAAATACCACTAGCAAATTCACCATGACTAGCTATGACAATTCCTACCATTTCTTTTCCCCCTCTTTAAGTCTAAGTTTAATCTTCCCTTTAATTAATGCGCATTATTATTAGAATATATCTAGTTTTATTATCTGAAACCCTTTAATATATTCATTTTAAGAGTTAAACTATTAAAATTATAACTTATGTTTTTTTTGGATGTCAATCCAATTTATAGTTTTTTTATACATAAATTATCTTTTTTTTAAATATTTATTTAATTAAAATAATCCTAAATAAAAACTTATTTAATTTATTTTTCTAACATTCCAGATTTTTAAATATAAAGAATTTAAATTAATATTTGTATTTTTAAATTTTTATAAATG
>NZ_JABUTB010000053.1 GCF_021443865.1 Clostridium sp. | reverse complement strand
CTAAATTAAAAATGTAGAATTATTGATGTAATTCCAAAGGAATTACTAAAAAGATATATACTTTAGAAACTCCCAAGGGAGTTTCTTCTTTAATTTTACATTTTTCATTATTCATTTTACATTGTGCCACAGCCCCATTCATTTATATATTATATAAAAATTATTTATATTAACGATGCTTGTTATGTGAAAAATGAAGAATTTCATGTGCAGTTCTAGATAATGGTTCTCCTAAATATTCATCGTAACATTTCATTATCATAGGATTCTCATGAGAAAATCTTCTTTCTGAGCTTTCATCAAGTCCATATAATACTTCTGCCCTATCTTTTGCAAACTCCTTATTATGGAATATAGGTTGTCCTCCTCCACCTGAGCAGCCTCCTGGACATGCCATTATTTCCACAAAATCATATTGAACTTCATTTCTCTCTATGGCATCCATAAGTTTTCTAGCATTACCTAATCCACTTGCTATAGCTACTTTTAAAGTAGTACTACCAATATCAAACTCTGCTTCTTTCCATCCATTCATTCCTCTAACCTTTTTAAAGCTATCTGCCTTTGGATTTTCTCCTGTAAGTAAGTAATAAGCACTTCTTAATGCTGCCTCCATTACTCCTCCAGTTGCTCCAAAGATAACACCTGCCCCAGTTCCATCACCTAATATATCATCCATATTTTCATCTTTTAAATCCCTAGGATTTATGTGTTCTGCCCTTATCATTTTTACAAGCTCTCTTGTTGTTAATACTGCATCTACATCAACACCTTCATCTGCTCCATTTATACCAGGTATATCTTTTTCATATTTTTTTGCAGTACATGGCATTATTGAGATACAATATATTTTTCTAGGATCAATTTTCATCTTTTCTGCAAAGTATGTCTTTGTTATTGCTCCAAACATTTGTTGTGGAGATTTTGCTGTAGAAAGTTTAGATACCATATCTGGATATTGTGATTTTATAAATCTTACCCATCCAGGACAGCAGGATGTAAACATAGGTGGCTTTTCACCTTTTCTTATTCTGTGAATTAATTCTGTACCTTCCTCCATTATAGTTAAATCAGCAGCAAAGGTAGTATCAAATACATAATCAAAGCCTATTTTTCTAAGTGCATCTACTATTTTACCTACAGTAGCCTCTTCTCTTGAAAGTCCTAATTCTTCACCCCAAGCTGCTCTAACTGCAGGAGCAATTTGTACTACTGTGATAATATCTGGATCTGCCAATGCTTCAAAAACTTTTTCAGTATCATCTCTTTCAACTAAAGCCCCAACAGGACAATGAGTTATACATTGCCCACATAGTGAACAATCTGTATCTTCAATTCTTTTATTATTAATTACACCAATATTAGTCCTAGAACCACTTCCTGTAGTATCCCATATTCCTAGAGATTGCACCTTATTACACACTTGAACACATCTCATGCATTTTATACACTTTTCATTATCTCTTATTAAAGGAAAATCTCTTCTCCATGGCTTATATTTTATTTCTTCTTTATAAGGTAAATAATTTATTCCTAAATCTCTTGAGATACTTTGGAGCCTACAACTTCCATTTCTACTGCAAGTAGCACAACGGAAATTATGTTGAGAAAGTATAAGTTCCACATTCATCTTTCTAGCCTTTCTAACTCTTGGGCTATTTGTTCTAATTACCATACCTTCTGAAATTGGAGTATTACAAGCTGCAGCAAGCTTATTGACTCCTTCAATCTCAACTAAACAAACTCTGCAGGCTCCAATTTCATTAATATCCTTTAAGTAACAAAGGGTAGGTATTTCTATTCCTGCCATACTTGCTGCTTCAAGAATTGTAATTTCTCTAGGTACAATTACTCTTTTATTATCTATCACTATACTTACCATCTATCTACTCTACCTCCCTTAAAAGCTCCACATCCCAAATGATCACAGCGCAAACATCTTCCAGCTTCCTGTTTTGCCTCCTCTAATGTAAGAGATTTTTCAACCATATTAAAATCTAGACGTCTTTCCTTTGCAGATCTTTCATACATATTAGATCTTCCCCAGGAAATACTGCTTTTGAATTTTATAGGTGGTATTTCTACATCACTCTTTATTACATGCTTATATCCAAAATAGCTATCTATATTAGCTGCTGCAACCTTACCAGAAGCTATAGCTCTAATAACTGTAGATGGCCCTGTTACACAATCACCAACTGCAAATATTCCTTTTTTACCATATACCTCTCCTGATTCTGATACAATTATTTTTCCTCCTTCAGTACTTATTCCACACTTTTCAAAGTACTTTGATTCAATATCTTGCCCTATAGCAACTATTACAATATCACAAGGTATAAATTGTGGTTCTCGCTTAGAATTAAGAGGCTTTGCTCTTCTATTTTCTATTGGTCCTATAATTTGAGGTTGAACCCATATTCCTTTAATTTTATCTTCACCATCTTTTTCTATGCTAAGTGGTGCCATAAGTTCTATAACTTCACAGCCTTCTGCAATAGCACCTTCTACTTCCTCAGGTAAGGCTGTCATATCTATTTTTCTTCTTCTATATACTATATTTACTTCAGATGCACCAAGTCTAACAGCAGTTCTTGCAGCATCCATAGCAACATTTCCTCCTCCTATTACAGCAATTCTCTTTCTTCTAAAATCAGGATGATTATCATCAGCCATTTCTCTTAAAAGTTGTACTGCTGATATTACAGAAGGTGAATCTTCTCCTGGTACTCTAAGTTTTTTATGACCGTGTGCCCCAATTGAAACATATACTGCATCATATTTTTCTCTTAGTTCTCCCAATAAAATATCTTTTCCAATAGAAATCCCTGTTTTCACTTCAACACCATTAGATAAAATAGTTTTTATCTCTCTATCTAATTGGTCTTTAGGCAATCTATAATTAGGAATTCCATATTGTAGCATTCCACCAAGCTTATTTCTTTTCTCAAAAATTGTTACTTTATGTCCCATTATACTTAAGTAATATGCAGCTGTAAGACCACTAGGCCCACCCCCTACAATGGCAACTGATTTATTTGTAGGTGGATAAGGTTTAGGTATAGGTACATACCCTGCTTCCTCCACAGCAGTTCTTTTTAATCCTCTTATATTTACAGAGTAATCTAAATTATTCCTTCTACATTTACTTTCACAAGGATGTTCACAAACAAGAGCACAAGTTAAAGGAAGTGGATTGTCTTTTCTTATAAGTCTAACTGCATCAGCATATCTACCTTCTTCCACTAATGCTATATATCCAGGTATATCAACTTCTGCTGGGCATTGTTCTGTACAAGGTATAGATTTTTCTTGCCTTTCTACACATTCATAACCACTTAAATGAAGTTCATAATCATCTCTAAATCCTTTAAGTCCAGTTAACACCATTTCAGCTGCTTCATAGCCTAATGCACAGTCTGCAGAATCTGCTATACCTTCAGCTGTTCTTTGTATAAGACTTAATGTATCTTCTGTTCCCCTACCTTCTAATACATCATCTATTAAATTTTCAAGTTGCTTTAGTCCAATTCTACATGGCACACATTTCCCACAAGTATGACATTGACATAGCCTTAAAAAGGCAGCTGCCAAATCTACTGGACATGATCTTTTAGGACTAACAGCTATTCTCCTTTGTAAATCTCCATATAATTCATCAATAGTTTCCTGAGCCTTATCTCTAGGAGTATTAATTAATCTATTCACTTTTCTTCCCCCCATAAATAGAATTTTTAACTTTCATTAAAATATTCTTTAATCTCACCCTTAAAATATATTTATAAATAAATGTATAGTATTTAATGTTTATTTTAAGTATACGTTTTCAATCCTTTTATAACTTTAATTTTACCCCTATCTTTAGTGTTGTCAATAACCTTTAACCACCTATATAATATATATATTGTTATTTAAGTTAAAAAATAGTAGTTAACGCAGAAAATATAAATATTTATAATAGCCCCTATAGCAACTATGCCAATTGAAATTGCTCCTACTGCCAATAATAGTCCTATAGCCATTGCTTCAAAACTTAATAATCCTATTGATATAACTCCAAAACTAATGATTCCAAAAGATAATATTCATAGTGATATTATTCCATAAGCTGTATTTCCAACAGCAATTATTCCCTTTGCCTTCTTTATTCCAATTCTTAAATTGATATGCACAAGAGGTAATCCTAATAAAGTTCTTTTACTTTTATACTCATAATCTATATATCTTCTATTTACATTAATTATTACTTATGAATACACATGCTTATCTTTTATTTCATTATTGTCATTACTTAATGAAGCCTGTAAAATATCATATTCATCCCTATCTTTAACTAAGCTATCTATAGTTATATTATATAATTCAGATAAGATAACAAGTTTATTTAAATCAGGCATTGATTGACTAGATTCCCACTTTAAGATTGCTTGCCTAAAATTTCTTTTTGTCAACCATAGGTTGCATACTTTATTTTTCTAATTCTTAAAGTTATTATATAAAAAAACATTCAAATAATTTATGGTAAAACGCCAATTTAAACAATAAAAATAGCAGCTTATTTTTAGCTACTATTTTTATTGTTAATTGTTAATTATTATATTTTTTAATTCTATTGTATTATCAGCTAAATAATTAGCACCTGCCTTAGCTAATTCTTCCTTCCCTCTAAAACCCCAAGAAACCCCAATGTTCTGAACCCCTGAATTCTTAGCAGTCATTATATCTACATTAGAATCTCCTATGTAGATACATTCACTTTTTGAGGCACCAAGTATTTCTATCATTTCTAAAACTGAAGTTGGGTCAGGCTTTTCTTTATAGTTTTCTCTATGCCCAAATACTATATTAAATCTGTTACCAAAATACTTATTTACTATTTCTATTGTAAAGTCATGTTGCTTATTTGATACAACTCCAAGTTTTATTTCCTTTATTCTTAATTCATCTAAAAGATCTATTATTCCATCATAAGGCTTGGTCATATCCATCATATGTTCATTATAATATTCGCTAAATACTTCTAATACTTTTTCTACTGTTTCTCTATCCTTTTTATTATCAGGTAAAGCTCTTTCCACTAATTTATATATCCCATTTCCAATAAAGGTTTTATATTTTTCTACTTCATGAATTGGAAAGGAAAATTTATTTAGAGCATAATTACAAGCATTTGCTAAATCATCTAATGTATTCAGTAATGTTCCATCTAAATCAAAGATTGCTACTTTAAACATTAATTCCTCCTAAACTATAACTATATTTTGTATTAATTATATCATAATAAAGTTAGAATGCTGCTTTATTTAGCAAATCCCAATTTATATAATTAGCTCTTTAATAAGGAAAGAATGGATAGTAAGGGAATGGATAAGGATAACCTATAGGAAATACCCTTCTAATAGAATTAAAGGGGTATCCTCTCCTTCTAAATCTTCTATACCTTGCCATTCCTGGTCTTCTTCCAAATTGCCTTTGTTCATTAGATTCATTGGTATCTTCTTCATCCATAATGTCTTCACCAACTAGCATGATAATTCCATTGGAATCTACTTTTTCAATAATTCCATCTACTGTACTTCCATCCTTCATAACTATAGTTATATGATACTCCTTTAATTTATTACAATCATCATATAACTCTTGTAGACTACCATAATCACCTCTGTCATAGTTCACTTTTAACACATCCTTTCTAATAGTATAATATTCCTAACTACTAGAGTTGGAACTATTTAGATACTATCTTTAGCAATTTAAACCATATAATTTTCTTATTTTATAAATTATAGTAACCTGGATAATTTCATTTACTTTTGAAACTTCATTAAATAAAATTTAATTCTAATTACAAATATGGTATAATAAAATATTATAGATTAAATATACAATATAATTCGCAAGTATTTCTTTCAAAAGCCCTTATTAGGCAGTATGGCTTCATATTAGCGCTACAGCACAATGTAAAATGAATAATTGAAAATGTAAGATAAAAGTAAAGTTTACTTAAATAATTCTATATTTCGCATTTTAATTTTGGAGCTGTTGCGACAGCTCCATTTTTTATAACCTTATTTACAGCTAAAGAAAGGAGATGAGGTTACCCTTGAATTATATATTTAGCATATTAATTCAATTAATTGATAGAGCTGTAGTACTTCTTGCATGTCTATTTGTTATAACAAGATTGCAAAGCTTTAGAAATATATTTCAAAGAGATACATATAGAAAAAAAGATTATTTAATTGCCTGTTCAGTATTTTCTATCTTTGCAATAATGTCAACTTATACAGGTCTTAATGTAGAAGGGTCCTTAGTAAATGTTAGAACTATTACTATAGTATCTGGAGGAATAATATTTGGTCCTTTTGTAGGAATTACAACAGGAGTAATATCTGGTGTCCATAGATATCTAATAGACATAGGAGGAGTAACTTCTATCCCTTGCTTAATAAGCAGTATTTGTGCAGGTGTAATTTCTGGATACATTAACAAAAAAGTTCAAAGAAAATATAGATGGATAGCTGGTATAATAGCTGGTATGTTTTCTGAATCCATTACTATGATATTAATTCTTCTATTAAGTAAACCTCGTGAATTAGGTTATGATATTGTATCTAAAATAGCTCTTCCAATGATTATAGGACAAGTTTCTGTTGGATTTATTGTTGTACTAGTTCAAAGTATAGAGGATGATAAGGAAAAAATAGCTGCTAAGCAAGCTCAATTAGCATTAGATATAGCAAATAAAACTCTTCCTTACTTTAGAAGTATTAATAATGAATCTTTAAATAAGATATGTACTATTATTAAAGAGGATATTCAAGCTGATGCAGTTTCAATAACTGATACTAAAAATATAATAGCTTATATTGGTGTTGGTAAAGAGTACTATAACATTGGTCATGAAATTATAAATGCTGAAACAAAGGAAGCCATTAGTAAAGATACTATAGTAATAAAAAATACAGGCTTTAAAGAAAAATCTGAATTACTAAAATCGGCTATTATAATACCTCTTAAAGAGAAAAATGAAGTTATTGGAGCTTTAAAAATATACTATAGAAATTCCAATCATATAACCTATACTGTAGAAACTCTTGCTATAGGACTTTCTCAAATAATATCAACTCTTATGGAAGTCTCAAAGGTTGAAGAAATGAAGGAAATGGCAAATAAAGCAGAACTTAAAGCTCTTCAAACTCAAATTAACCCTCATTTTTTATTTAATGCATTAAATGCTATAGCCTCTTCTATAAGAATTAATCCAAATAATGCTAGAGAACTTATAATAAATCTATCTAGTTATTTAAGATTCAACTTAGAACTAAATAGTGAATTTATAGATGTAAAGAAAGAATTAAAACAAGTAAGAGATTATATAGAAATAGAGAAAGCTAGATTTGGAGACAAGATAAATGTAATCTATGATATAGATGAGGTAGATATTAGAATTCCTAGCTTAACAATACAACCCTTAGTTGAAAATGCTATAGTTCATGGAATTTTAAAGGATACCCATAATGGAACAATTAAAATAAGCTTAAAGGATGAAGGTGAAAAAATTAAAATTTCTATAGTTGATAGCGGTATAGGAATAAGTGAAGAAATGATAAATAACATTTATACTGATAATGTTCCCGAAAAGAAAATAGGTCTTTATAATGTACATTCAAGAATTAAGCTTATTTATGGCGAAGGTCTTAATATAAAAAGGCTAGATAAGGGCACTATGATAGAATTTTTTATAAATAAAAATATATAAGAGGGTGAGATATATGAAGGCTATAGTAGTCGATGATGAATTCTTAGCAAGAGAGGAACTTAAATACTTTATTAAAAATTATAGTAATATAGATATCATTGATGAATTTTCAGATGGAATAGAAGTTCTTAAATATATTCAAAATAACGAAATTGATATTATATTCCTAGATATAAATATTCCTTCATTAGATGGAGTTTTACTTGCTAAAAGTATAAGTAAATTTATTAAAAAACCTTATATAGTTTTTATAACAGCATATAAAGAACATGCTGTTGAAGCTTTTGAAGTGGAAGCTTTTGATTACATATTAAAACCTTATTCAGAATCTAGAATTATTTCAATGTTAAAAAAACTAGAAAATATTGATAACCAAGAAAAAAGTCCCTCTCCTAAAAGTAATATATCAAATAAAATAAATCTATGGAAAAACGAAAAAATAATAGTAGTAGATATCAATAATATATATTACTGTATGGCAAAAGAAAGGATAACTTGTGTTTATACTAAAAATGAGGAATACACAGTAAACTTATGTATATCTGATTTTTATGAAAAGCTACCTAAAGATACCTTCTTCAAATCTCATAGATCTTATATTGTAAATATGAATAAAATAAGAGAGATAATCCCTTGGTTTAATAACACCTATAATTTAAAACTTCAAGATATTGATTATGAAGTTCCTGTAAGTAGAAGTAATGTAAAAGAATTCAGGCAACTCATGAACATATAAATGCATTTCATTTAAATTTATTTGTATTTCATTCATATAAAACTAATTTTATTTTTTATCCATTTATAATTAGTCTATAAACAATTTGCCATTATAAAAGGCATATGAAAAGGCTATATTTCAAAATAAATTTAGAGGTGAATGAAAATGAAAAAAACATTAGAAAATCGCTGGTTAATAGCTTTAGGTACAGTAATTTCTCAACTAGGTTTAGGCACTATTTATACTTGGAGTTTATTTAATCAACCCTTAGTAAATAAATTTGGATTTCAATTAAATAAGGTAGCTATTACCTTTTCTATAACTAGTTTTGCTTTAGCAGCATCCACATTAATTGCTGGTAAACTTCAAGACAAGCTAGGAATTAGGAAACTTACTTCCTTTGCAGGATTAATATTAGGATTTGGTTTAATATTAACATCAATAACTTCTTCATTACCTATGCTTTATATTACAGCTGGTGTAATAGTTGGAGCCGCTGATGGTATAGCATACATTACTACACTTTCAAATTGTATTAAATGGTTCCCTGATAAAAAAGGACTTATTTCTGGAATTTCAGTAGGCGCTTACGGTACAGGTAGTTTAATTTTTAAATATATTAACGGAAGTCTAATTAGTAATATAGGTGTTTCACAAGCCTTTCTTTACTGGGGAATAATAGCTATGCTTTTAATCGTAGCAGGAGCTCAATTTATAAAGGATGCTCCATTAGTAAATAAACATTCTAAAAATAATATTAATGTAAAAGAGTATTCAATAAAGGAAATGCTAAAAACAAAAGAAGCCTATGCTTTATTTTTAATATTCTTCTCTGCATGTATGAGCGGATTATATCTAATAGGAATAGTTAAAGATATTGGTGTTGAACTTGTTGGACTAACACCTGCTGTAGCCGCAAATGCTGTTGCTATGGTAGCAATATTCAATACATCAGGTAGAATTATATTAGGTGCTTTATCAGATAAATTTGGAAGATTAAAGGTGGTAATTCTATCACTTTCAATAACAACTGTTGCAGTATTTATATTAAGCTTTATACCTTTAAACTTTGCAATATTCTTTGCATGTGTTGCTTCAATTGCATTTTGCTTTGGAGGAGTTATTACAGTTTTCCCTGCAATAGTAGGAGAATTCTTCGGTATTCAAAACCAAACTAAAAATTATGGAATCATATATCAAGGTTTTGGTTTAGGAGCAATTTCAGGCTCATTTATATCATCAATAACTGGAGGATTTAAATCTACATTTATAGTTATTGGAGCTTTATGTTTAATCTCAATAGTGTTAGCTACTACAGTACAATCTATAAAACCTAATAAAAAGATTAAACATAGAACAAGCTATATACATAAGACTGCATAAGTATTTTTTTAAAGTTTGTTATTTATAAATTAGAATAAAGAAACTAGAAATATCCTATATAATAAACTACTGTGAAATTGAGTTTATCTATATAGGATATTTTCTTTTAAATTGATATTATATTGAATCTTTTCTTATTTTCTTTAATGCTTTTTTAGAGCCACGCTTAATATCATGATCTAACTTTCTTTCCTTATAGCTTATAAATAATTGATTTAAATCATATCCTTCTGGATATAATTCACTTGCCTTTACATCTAATTTTACTCTCTTATAATTTACTTCAATGACTTTGTTTTTATATAGAACTTCTAAGTTATTTATCTCATTTATTTCTTTATAAACTATAGCACTTTCATTATTATCTAAAAGAATTACTCTATCTCCAACAGAATAATTATATTTAGATTCTAAGATTTCTACCTCTTCTTTTTTCTTAATTATTTTGCTATCCCTTATTACTCCATAATTATAATCTTTTGTTTCAATATAATTTCTAGCTCTATTTATTATAGAATCAGAAATCCCCATCTTCTTTGATATATATAAGGCGTTACTATCACCGCTTCTACCAATATGAAGTTTGTATAATGGCTCTAAAGTATCCTTTTTAAATTCCATAGCTGCATTTTCAAAGTCTGGATGTGCCTCTGAGAAGTTTTTTATTTCTCCATAGTGTGTAGTAGCTATTGTAATACATCCCTTATGATACAATTCTTCTAAAATAGCTATTGCTAAAGCAGCTCCTTCATTTGGTTCAGTTCCACTTCCTATTTCATCAAATAATAGCAAAGTAGATTTTGTACTTTGTTTTATTATTTCTGCTAAATTCTTCACGTGAGAAGAAAAGGTGCTTAAAGCATTTTCAATACTTTGATTATCTCCTATATCAACGAATATCTTATCAAAAACGGATATTTCTGTTCCTTCATTAGCAGCTATATGAAATCCAGATTGTACTGCTAAAGTTAAGATACCTACAGTTTTTAAAACTACTGTCTTTCCTCCTGCATTTGGACCAGTTATTATTAATGTTCTATAATTATCTCCAACTTCAAAATTAAGAGGTACTACATTCTTAATTAAAGGATATTTTCCATTTACTATTTTTATATATCCATAATCATTTAATTTAGGTTTTATACCAGAAATCTCATTGCTATATTTAGCTTTAGCCCAAATCATATCATATTCAGCTATTACTTCTATATTTATTTTTAAATCTCTTATTCTTTCATTTAACATTTCAGTAAGCATACCTAATATCTTATATTCTTCAATGCTTTCTTCTATTTTTAAGGTTGCTAATTCTGAAGTATATCTAGAGATTATATTTGGCTCCATAAATACTGTTGATCCCTTTGATGAAGCTTCAATAACAGTCCCTTCAACATATTTTTTATAAGCTGACTTTATTGGAATTGTATATCTTCCATTTCTCTTACTTATAAAGAACTCTTGAATATATTGTTTATTCTCACTATTTTTTAAGAATCTATCAAGTCTTTCTCTTATCTTTTCTTCACAATCATCTATAAGTCTTCTTATCTTTTTTAGTTCCTTACTAGCATTAGAATCTACTACTGAACCTCTAATACACTTATTTATTTCCTCTTCTATATAGCTTAAATCTGTAATATTATCTCCATAACTACATAGTGTTGGCGCATAGCCTTCTTTGTCCTTAACAAATAACTTAACTTTTCTACATCCTCTTAGGAAATCACTTACCATAGTTAAATCCTCTAGGTCTAATGATGCTCCTTTTTCAATTTTTTCAATATGAGATGTTATATCAAATATTCCACTTAGGGGTATATGATATGAGGCCTCTATAAGCCTTCTTCCCTCTGAAGTTTCATCAAGTCTTTTATTTACAATTTTCAAGTTGCTACTAGGTTTAAGTTTATCTATTAATGTCTTTCCTAATCCACTAACACAGTAGCCTTTTACTATCTCTTTTAATTCATAATAATCTAATTTCTCTAATGTTATTTTATCCATTCATTTATTCCTTTCTTGTATTAAATACATACAAGTCACGAAATCTAGATAGACTTCATAGATAGTTTCTAAAAATAAAAAAAGCCATGGATACTTCCACAGCTAAAAAATTCAATCACAGATAAAGGTATAAAATCCCCTTGTAATTTTATTCGTGGACTTGTATCAATATAGTTTAATTAATTCCACAACAAATAAAGGTTACAAACCTAATTTTTTGGAATTAATATTAAGTTAACTATTTGATACTATACACTCACAAAAATACCTCTCTTTATTCGAAATCTATCTATTTTAAATATATTCTAAGTACCCTAATAATGTCAATACTTTTTCGATGATATACTTACTCCATAATAAATCTATGCATGGGATAATAAAGGGAATATTAATTTTTCTTTATGAAATATTGTCCCATTTTTACATCTAATAAATAGGGTGTCATCTTCATTATTTATTAGCTCTTCTCTATATAAAAAAGTATTCTTAGGAGTAAATCCTAAAAGTATTTTTTTAGTATTATCTTTCATTAATGCCTTTGTGACTTTTTCTAAGTCTATATTCTTCTCAGAAAATAAATCTAATAATATCATTTTCTCTTTATCATACTGGCATATTCCTATAGCATCATATTCCTCAATGTAATATATATTGTCCTTCATAAAATCATTACAATAAAACATTACAAGAGAAATATTATTAATATTATCCAACTTAGCTAATGATTTTTTATTATTCAAAATTCTAATTAAAGTATTTCTATCACTAGAAATATCGACATTTAATTTTCTTATTAATTCATTACCTTTTCCTTTAGAAGCTTCTAAGGAACATTGATACTGATTGTATTTTTTAAAGCCAAACTTAGGATAAAAGTTTAAAACTGTATCATTAGCAAAAAGATATATAAAATCACACTTATCTTCCCATTCTTCTATTACCTTATTTAATAAAAACTTATTTAATCCTTTGCCCCTATAGTTCTCATCTGTCATTACAGTACCTAATTGTATAAGAGTCTTTTTATCTCTTAAAATTATAAAGTCCATAATATTTACAGATACATTTGATATTACCTTATCTCCATCTAATAAAGAATATGGTATATATTTATTACCCCAATACCCATTATCAAACCACTTTCTAAAGTTAAAACCATATGTTTTCTCTGTTAATTCATTAAAACTTTCTCTTATTCTTTCATTATCTCTATAGTTAGATACAAATTCATATTCCTTATTATTAACCATAAATATTTCTCTCACTACCATCACCTACCCCAGACTCTTTATTATACTCATATAAATTAATTATACTCCTAAATATCTAATTTCTGTCCACAAGGGATTTAAATTAATCCACAAATTAAAGGTTAATTAAAAATAATCCACAAATAATTTGTGGATTATACTTAACAATTAACAAATTCCTCATATATTCCATAGCTTTTATGAACTATTATATATGTCTTATAATATTTTTCTTACATGGTTATTCTAAGAAAATATTATGCATAAGTTATAAATACAATTGTCTATAATAATATATTGATATATACTTATATTGAATTAATCTTAATAATATATTAATAATTATTAATTTATATATGGCTAATAGCCTTCTTATGATGATATATTTTATTAAATATGTTTTTATAGATTACTAATTTAAACTATGATAAACTTATAATTTGAAAAGGAGGGATTTATAATTATGTTACTCATTGATAATATTGAAAAATATTTGAGAGATCATGGAATCAGTCCATCCTATCAAAGAAAAAGAATCTTTGAATATTTATATAATAGCAAAGAACATCCAAGAGTTAATGATATATACTATGCATTAATANGAAAAAGGTGGCGCACCGTTGAAAGAAAACATGGCAGCCGCTTTAGTGATGTTGACAAATTGGCGAAAAGATCGTCCGTTTTATGATCCAGTGTGTGGTTCTGGTACGATCTGTATCGAAGCTGCCTTGATTGGACACAACATTGCACCAGGATTTAATCGTGAATTTGCTTGTGAATCATGGGATTGGTTTAGTAAAGATGTTATGGAAAATGTTCGAGCATTGTCAGAAGAGCAAGCAGACTATGATATTGAACTTGATATAGATAGTTTGAACATAGATTCTTTAAAAGGCTTTGATATCCATGATCAATCTTTTTATTTCAAGGGCATTTGCAGGAATTGTAAAGAGAAAGAAAAAACTGAATAATATGTATGTTATTACAAAGTATAGTTCATATATTTTTCATATGAACTATACTTTTTTTATTAAATATGGAAATTCTATTGACTTATTCCAATTTTAATATTATTATAATATTGTAATCAATACAAATTCAGAATTGTTTTAATAATGGGAGGTAATATTTATGAGTAAAAATTATATAGGTTTAGATAATAAAAAAATTGAGGGAGTAGTTAAATCACTAAATAATTATTTAGCAAATCTTAATTTATTATATGTTAAGATTCACAACTTACATTGGAATGTACAAGGTCATTCATTCTTCCAACTTCACACTGTATTCGAAGGATATTATGAAGGTGTAGGTAAATCATTAGACGAAGTGGCTGAAAGAATATTAACTTTAGGTTCTAGACCTGCTGCTTCAATGAAGGAATATATGAAGCTTGGTACTGTTAAAGAATTAGAAAGCAAAGGATTATCTGGAGAAGAAGCTATAGATATATTAGAAGCTGATTTCCTAACTATGATTAAGGATTCAAGAGATCTTCTTTCTATGGCAGAAGATGCTGAAGATTTAGGAACTGCTGATTTAATGGAAGGCTTAATTGCAGAGTATGAAAAAGCTCTTTGGATGATTAAATCTTATAAAGCTAATTAATTTATCATCCCAAAGTTTATTATAGATACTTATAAAAAAAATGAGGCTGTCGCGAAGCCTCATTTTTATTTTTTATAATTAATTTATATTTTTTTCGGTAAAAATACAGTTATTCTTGTTCCTATATCCTTTCTACTTAAAACAGAAAAATATCCCTTGTGGTTATCAATAATCCACTTTGCTATAGATAATCCAAGTCCTGTGCCACCATTTTTCCTAACTCTTGCTGTATCTGCTCTAAAGAAACGCTCAAATATATGTGTAACATCCTCTTCATTCATTCCTATTCCATTATCCTGAACAGAGAAATAGGGTTCCCCCTTGGTACTTATTCCTACTTTAAGCGTTATTAGTTCACCTTCATCTGTATACTTTGCAGCATTATCTATTAATATTCTTGCTGTTTGTTTTAATAAACCTATATCTCCATAAACTGAGGCTTGTTCTTTTTCAATATATTTATAGATATGATTTTTATCTATCATCTTAGATTCTTCTAAGACTTCAGTCATCATATCATTAAGTGAGAATTCTGCCATCTGAAGCTGTGTTTTACCATTTATCCCTCTTGCTAAGAATAGAAGTTGTTCTACTAGGTTTTTCATATTTTCTGATTCACTTTTTATAGCTTTAATAGATTCATCTAAAACACTTTCATCTTCTTTCCCCCAACGATCTAACATATTAGCATATCCTTGAATTACAGAAATAGGTGTTCTAAGCTCATGGGAAGCATCTGAAACAAATCTTGCCTGTTGCCTATAAGAGTCTCTCATTCTATCTAATAGGTTATTTATAGCTGCTTCTAATCCTTGAAGTTCATTATCTCCAATATGAATTCTCTCATCTGATGTTATTGGGCTAATTTTAGATATAGCATCTTCTAAACTCTGAAATTTTTCTTCATCAAAAGCCATATTACTAAGCCTACTTGCAGTTTCTGCTATTTCATTAATAGGCTTTAAGGTCTTTCTAATTCTTGCAGTTCCAAAAATTATTTCTTGGAATAAAAGTATTCCTTGGATAACCCCTATAATTTTAATTAGCTTTATAATATTATAAAGGAATTCGCTAGCTTCCTTAATTAAAATCTTTCCATCATCCCAAACTACTTTATAATTTGCAGTTTCTATAGGATAAAAGTTAATATTTCTTTTAGCAGTTTTCACAAGCTCACCATAGAAATCTAGCTCCCCTTCAATACACCAAAGACCTATTAATATTACTATTATACATATGTTAAGGAAAAGGAACTTAAAAAATAGCTCTCTTACAGAAATAGAATTAAGTTTTATTGCAATAGATGTAACATTTTTAATTTTATTTTTCTTACTCATCTTTTATTACGTATCCTACTCCACGAATTGTAGTTATAATCTTAACATTAAATCTATCATCTATTTTTGTTCTTAAATATCTTATATATACATCTATTAAATTCGTTTCTCCAATGTAGTCATAACCACATACCTTATCCATAAGAACATCTCTATTTAAAACTATATTTTTATTTTCCATTAATATTTGTAATAAAGTAAATTCTCTATTAGTTAATTCTATTTCTGTATCTCCATACATTACCCTATGTCTCATTTTATCTAAAGATAATAGTCCACACTTAATAATATCAGTATCTTTTTTAGTTACTACTACTCTCTTTTTTAATGCTGTTCTTATTCTTGCTAGAAGTTCTTCTATAGCAAAAGGCTTTGTTATATAATCATCAGCACCTGCATCAAGTCCTGATACTTTATCCATAACTGCATCCCTTGCTGTAAGCATAATTATAGGAATATCAGAAGTTTTTCTAAGCCTTCTTAGAACTTCTAACCCATTAAGTTCTGGTAGCATTATATCAAGAATAACTAAGTCTACCTCTCCTTTTTCTGCTATTTCAAGACCTGTTCTGCCATTATTAGCTTTTACTATTTCATAGCCTTCATGAACTAATTCTAGCTCTATAAATCTAGCTATTTTCTCTTCATCTTCAACTATTAAAATCTTAACCATGATTAAACCCCTTTTTAATTTCTTCCTTTATTTTTTTCACAAATAATGAAATTTCCGCAAATACCTTATTTACTTTTTCAGTATTAACTCTCTTTGAAGATACAGAAAACTCTATATCAAAGAAAAGTCCAACTATAATTAGTGGTATAACTATCCAAAAGGTAAAGATTAAAAGCAATACTAATACTGTAATAGGAATTTTTAAAAACATTCTTCCCTCTTTAGATATTTCAAAAAATATATTATTACAAGTATCTATTATCCTACATAGAGCTTCAAAAATCCCTTCAAAGCCATTTGCTCTTCTTGAACTCCATCTTTCTTCCTTTTTATCATATACAACTACATTATAATCATTACTATAAGTGTCTCTACTTTCATTAGTATAGAAAGTACTTATTGAAGGTCTTTTTATTTTTCCTTTTTCCTCTAAATATATCATAGCATCTAGCATATCCCAGTTATTAGCTTCTAAGGCTTCCTTTGCTTCTTCATAACTTATATTTGCTTTATCTTTTAATTTTTCTACAAGTTTAGGATTCTCCATAAATCTTCCTCCTATTATGATGCGAAAAAGCTTATTTATCAATCTTTTTCATATATTAAATTATATCATTCAGCTTATTACTTTGTATATTTTCACATAAAAATGAAGAGACTTTGAACTCTTCAAACTCTCTTCATTAATAATATATATTATTTTTCATATCCTTCTTTAAAGTCCTTTTTAATATTATCTGCTGATTCAGATACCTTTTCTAAAATATCATTTACACCTTTAGAATTCATATTTGGACCAGAAATTGAGTATCTATATCCGCAGAATAATCCAACTACTAATAATATTCCAGCTGCCCAGAAGAATAATACTAATAAAAGAGCTGCTATTGTTAATGATATTTTTATAGGCTTTTCATTTTCTTTTCTAATTTCAAAATAATTTTCATTTCCCTTTTTAATCATCTTACCTATAAACTTAAATATTCTACCAACAATTTCTCCAAGACCACCAACTTTATCTTTGTCTTTTTTATGGCTTTCTTTTTTACTATTATTCTCTTCTTTAACTTCAATAATTGTTGTAGTACTTCTATCTTCAAACTTACCCATTCTCTCTAAGTAGAAAATAGCATCTAAAAGGTCCCAATCATACTTTTCAAGTGCTTCTTCAGCCTCTTTGCGAGTTATATTAGCTTTACCCATTAATATTTCAATCATTTCATTTCTTTCCATTTAACTTCACCCCATAAATAATTTTTTATCCTTACTATGGTTATATAATACTTTGGTAAAATTAATATGAAATATAAGAAAGATTAAAATTAGATTAAAATCTTAATATTTATTCTTAAGCTTTATTTTCAGATCCACAAACCTTAATTTTTTCCTTTACAAAGCTTTTAACTGCATCAAGTGCAGCTTTATTATATTTTTTAGGATCTATTTCCTTTGGATTTTCTGAAAGGTACTTATTTACTCCACTTGTATATGCTATTCTAAGGTCTGTAGCATAATTAACCTTGCATATCCCTCTTCTAATAGCCTCTTGAACTTTTGAATCAGGAATCCCTGAACCACCATGTAATACAAGTGGAACTGATACAACTTCTCTTATTGAAGATAATCTATCTAAATCTAACTTTGGTTCTCCCTTATACATTCCATGAGCTGTTCCTATAGCTATTGCTAATGAATCCACTCCCGTTCTCTCAACAAACTCTTTAGCTTCTATTGGATCTGTATATATATCTCCATCACCACCATCTAAATCGTCTTCCTTTCCACCAACTTTTCCTAGCTCAGCTTCCACAGAAACTCCAGATGACTTACACATATCTACTACTGCCTTTGATACCTTCACATTACTTTCAAAATCCCCATGAGATCCATCTATCATAATTGAAGTATATCCAGTTCTAAAGGCTTGAGATGCTAAATCAAAGCTTGAACCATGGTCTAAATGTATGGCTACTGGTATATTAGCTCTACTTGCTGCTACCCTTATATTAGCTAAGAAGTAATCAAGTCCCGCATATTTTACTGTAGAGGGAGTAGTTTGCATAATTACTGGTGCATTCAATTCCTCTGCTGCACTAATAACTGCTATTATCATCTCCATATTTTCAACATTAAATGCACCTACTGCATAATGCCCTTCTTGAGCTTTTTTTAACATTTGTTTTGTAGTCACTAATTCCATAATACTTCTCCTTCTAAACCCATTTAATTTAAATAGTAATTTATAGTTTCTTTATTTTGCTAAAAGCAATGGTATTAATAACTCCAATATAAAAGCTATACATTGCTATAATGGTACTTAATATTAAAAATATTATATTTAAATTTTGTTGTATTGCATTTATAATAAGTAGAATACTTAAAAGCACATAAGCGCATGCCTTCATTATTGCCTTCTCTTTTTCTTTACTTTTAATTGTATTTTCCATTAATGAAGTCTTCTTCTCCTTTTTAAAATCCTTAATTACCTTTAATTTTTTTAAAAAGAAAAGCCTAAAATATACCTCCACTAAAGCTGTGGCTCCTATCCCTACTAACAATGTATTTTGCCAGGTATAAAAATAATCCCCTAACAAAATAATAACAATGCATATTACAGAATACCTATAGTATAGTAATCTAAATTTTGGCTCTACTTGCTTAGATATGATATATCCATTTTTATCAAAAGTATTATAATAAACCTTATCTCCATACCTATCTAGATATATGTTATGTCCTGATACACTTGAAATATCTTTTTTCACTATAACATCTCCTTTCCTAAACAATATGTTTGATGTACTGAATAATCATCATTAAGAATTACTAAGTCACTGTCATACCCTACACCGATTCTTCCCTTTCGCTTATCTATACCTAAGCATCTAGCAGGGTTAATTGTGCATGAATTAATAGCATAATTAAAAGGTACCATAGCCTCTTCAACTAATATTCTAAGGCCTTCATTCATTGTTAAGGTAGAACCTGCTAATCCCTTTGTCTCTACTAAATGTGCACTACCATCCTCATAAATTTCTATTTCATTTCCTCCAAAGATAAACCTTGATCCAGGCTTATAACCCTTAGCCATTAAAGCATCTGTAATCATAATTCCATAATCAGGTCCCTTTGAATTAAAGAAATTATATAATGCCATAGTAGTTGAATGATTACCATCACAAATTACCTCTCCATACATCCCCTTAATTCTTAGTGCTGCACCTACTTGTCCATTTTTTCTATGATTAAAAGGAGTCATTCCGTTATATACGTGAGTTTGTGATCTAGCTCCATGAGCAAATGCCAATATAACTTCTTCATAGGTGGCTGCTGAATGACCTATACTAACCACTATTCCATTATTAAATAAATACTCTGTAAGTGAATAATCTTCGTCTACTTCAGTTGCTAAAGTTACATACTTTATTAATCCTCTTGCTGCCTTTTGATATTGCTGAAATTCTTTAATAGTTGGCTTAACTATATACTCTTTTGGTTGCGCTCCCTTATAATCAATATCTAGATATGGTCCTTCAAAATGAATTCCTAATATTTCTGCTCCCTCATAACCCTCTTCTACAACATTAGCTATATTAATTAAAGCATTAGTTAATACTTCCTTGCTTTGTGTTATTGTAGTAGGCAATATAGAAGTTACTCCTTCTGCTACTATTTTCTTAGTCCAATTTCTTAAACCCTTATCTTCTGCATCATTTGTATCAAATCCATAGGCTCCGTGACAATGAACATCTATAAAGCCAGGTAAAATTCTCTTATTTCCGTAGTCATAAACTACTTCCTTCTCATTATAGGTATAAATATTAACTATTTTATTATCATCAATTTCAATTTGAGCTGGTACAAATTGATCTGCAATCCAAACTCTCTTACTCTGTATTAACATGATATACCTCCTTGTACATTTCATTAATAATTATACATAAGTTCATGATTCTAATATTTGCACTTTTTAACAGATATCTTATATCTTTTAGCACCTCCATTGAATTTAAATTACTCTTTATTATAATTAGAATTACAATCTATAATTAAAAATGGAGGACATTCATATGAATATTTTTAATATCCATAAAGAGAAAATGGATAGCACTTCTTCCCTATTTACACTAAAGGAAATATACCAACAACCTAAAACATGGCTTAAAACATTATCACAAATAAAAGATAATAAGGATTCCATAGAAAGCTTTATTAATAAGGTTATTAATTGTGACGACTTTGATATAATATTTACTGGTGCAGGTACTAGTGAATTTGTAGGAAACTCTTTATATTCTTATTTAAATAAAGAATTAGATTATAAAGTTAAATCTTATGGGACAACTGATATAGTTTCTGCTCCTGAATTATATATATCTAAGGATAAACCTACACTGTTAATAAGCTTTGGACGTTCTGGTAATTCTCCTGAATCTATAGGAGCTGTGGAAGCTGCAAGTAGTGTTTCCAATAATTTGTACAACCTATTTATTACTTGTAATAAAAATGGTGCACTTTCTAAAATGGCTGATAACCTTAATAATTGTTATGCAATAAATCTTACTGAAGAAACTCATGACCAATCCTTTGCTATGACATCTAGCTTTAGCAACATGTATTTAGCTGCATACTTATGTTTCAATCTTGATAAATTAAATAAAAAATCAGAAGTAATAAATAATATAGCTTTAGCAACTCAAAACTTCTTAGATAAAGGTTTTGAAACTGCAAATAAAATAGTTAATGAATTTGATTTTAATAGAGTAGTTTATTTAGGTAGTAATGTTTTAAAGGGTATTTCTCAAGAATCTGCTTTAAAACTTCTTGAATTAACAGCTGGTAAAACAGTAGCAATATTTGATACTCCATTAGGCTTTAGACATGGTCCTAAATCAATAATTGATGATTCAACCTTAATAGTTGTATATGTTAGTGATGATGAATTTACTTATAAATATGAACTTGATTTAATAAAGGAGATAAGCTCTCAAAAGAAGAAAAATAAGCTAGCAGTAATTACTAATAAGCCTAATGCTGAATTAGAAACTTTAGCAGATTACCTATATGCTTATAATATTGATAATACTTTAAATAATGTTGAATTAGGATTATCTTATATAACTTTTGCTCAATGCTTATCAGTATTAAAGTCTTTATCAATAGGTTTAACCCCTGATAACCCTTGTCCATCTGGAGAAGTAAATCGTGTTGTTCAAGGTGTTACAATTTACCCTTATACTTCTAAATAAAAAGATAAATTTTATAAATTTCTAAAGAATATATTTAGACATATTAATTTGCAGGAGAGGATATTATGATAGGATTAATAATTAGTGGTCATGGAAATTTTGCTTCAGGATTACACACATCTATAAACCTAATTGCAGGAGAGCCTTGTAATGTAGAATATGTAGATTTTGTGGAAACAGATTCTATTGAAACTTTAAGAGAAAAATACTCTGCTTCATTAGAAAACCTAAGAAATTGTGAAAACATTTTAGCTCTTACTGACTTAGCAGGAGGTTCACCCTTTAAAACTTTAGTAGAACTTAAAACAGAAATAGAAAAACCTATGGAGGTAATAGGAGGCGCAAATCTTCCTATGATTATAGAAATATCTATGAGTAAGGATATTATAGAAGATCTCTCTTCTTTATCTGAAAATGCAATTGAAACTGGAAGAAATAGTATTGTAAAATTCGAATTCATAGTTCATGAAGAAATTGAATGTGAGGATGGTATTTAATATGATTAATTGGGAAGTAGTATTATGGACATGTATCACTATAGGAGTTTTAGTTGGAATAATTGCTTTAATATTAATATTTATATCCGCAAAAAATCTAAAAAAGAGAACTTCCGAATTGAAAGATATCCACTTAGAATTAAAGACTGGAATGAAAATAATGTTCTGTGGTGGAATCTATGGAAAAATAGTTTCAGCTGGAAAAGAAACTGTTGAAGTTGAAGTTGCTAAAAATGTTGTTATAACTATATCTAGATATTCAATTCAGAATATTGTATAGGTGTAAAAATGAGGCTGTTTAAACAGCCTCATTTTATTTTTTATATACGTTTTGTGCATATTCACTTGGTGGTATTTCATAATGTTGGGTAAATGCTCTTGAAAAATAATGTATCGAATTGAATCCTAGCATAAAGGCTATTTCACTAATGGTATATTTATTTTCTTTAATTAACTGCTTACTTTTAGATAGCTTTAAATCATTAATATACTTTTTAGGTGATGTATTTAAATTATTTTTAAATAAGGTTTGTAAAGATGATCTAGAAATTGAAAATTTATTACAAAGCTCTTCAATACTAATTGGAGAGCAGACCATATCATCAATATACTTTAATATTCCTTCTAACAACTCATCTTGAAAGCGTTGTTGCACCTCTGTTGTTGGTTTACTATCATCTACATCTAAATAATCATATTGGAATAATCTAATTATAATTTCATGAAGATTACTTAAAATCAAATTTTCTGAATAAGGTATTGTACTTGATATATTATTTGCAAAGGTTCTTATAGCCTTGTACAATTCCTTTCTACAATGAAATACTTTATTACAAATTAAGCCATCATCATCACATTTCATATCAAACATAATAGTTAAATATGAACAAGATGAATCATTATTTACAGCTTGTGTATGAAATTGATTTTTACCATAAATAATTAAGTCAGATGAGTCTAACCTATATTCAACTCCATCTATTGTTGTATCTAAAGTTCCATTATCCACAAAGGTTAATTCATATATATTATGACTTTCACCCTTAAATTTATAATTTGGACTTTTTATTGTATAATAATATGCCATTATTTCAGGTATATCTATAGTTGGTAATATTCTATTATAAACATAAGGTGGATTTAAGAATTCAAGCTTAAGATTATAGCTTGATGGTATTATTAAGTTATACTTAACTTTATCTACCATAGATATAATATTGAAATACATATTTGGTTTAATCTCTAGATTTCTATGAACTGCGAAAAGCTTAAACTCTCCACTATTTGAATCACTTATTAATATAGACGCCATTCCTTCAACTACTTCTATACATGTTGGTTCTTCAAAACTATATAAGCTTGAAATGATTTTATCATTAGTTACAATCTCCTTTTTTATTAAACTTCCATCACTAGTATCCTTTACTTCATCATAAATAGATCCATATCTTTTAAAATTTATACTAGTTGTCTTATCATACATACCCAATCACCTCCATATTCAATTTGCTTTTGTAAATTTTACTTGTTTAAAACCCATTATTGTTACTATAATATGATTATTTAAAAAAATATATTATCCCTTGCCAACTTAATTTATATTTTCTATAAATACTACTAAAAACAATAAAATAAATACCAAAAAGTGTAAAGATTCTGAATTCTTTTATATATATAATAATTTATGAACAAGCAAATTAAAATACTTTTTTAAAATAAAGGGGGTGACAATATGCCAAATATTTTATTAACGAGAATAGACAATAGATTAATTCATGGACAAGTTGCTACTCAATGGTGTGGTTCTATCGGTGCAAATTTAATTTTAGTTGCAAACGATATCGTAGCAGGTGATAAACTTAGACAAGGTTTAATGGACATGGCTGCTCCATCTTATGCCTCAACTCGCTATTGGACATTAGAAAAAACTATAAGTACAATTCATAAAGCAAATGCCAAACAACTTATATTTATAGTTTGTGAAAAGCCTTCTGATGTAGTAAAACTTGTTGAAGGCGGTGTTCCAATAAAGAAGGTTAATATTGGAAACATGCATATGGCAGAAGGGAAAAGACAGGTTGCTGGTTCTGTGGCAGTAGATGACAAGGATGTGGAAGCATTCAGAAGATTAAAGGAGCTAGGAGTAGAACTTGAAATAAGAAGAGTTCCTACGGAGGGTTCCGAAAATATTGAAAAGATTTTTAAATAATTAAATATTGCGAAGGGGGAAAGATACATGGATTTTAATATTATCCAAATTCTATTAGTTGCAGTATTTGTATTTATTGCAGCTATAGACCAATTTAATTTCTTAGAGTCATTATATCAACCAATCGTAACAGGAGCTGTGGTTGGAGCAATTCTTGGAGACTTACAAACTGGACTTATAGTAGGTGGTACTTATCAATTAATGACAATAGGTAATATGCCTGTAGGAGGAGCTCAGCCTCCAAATGCTGTTATAGGTGGAATAATGGCAGTAGTATTTGCCATTTCCTCTAAATTAGATCCAGCTGCTGCAGTTGGACTTGCTTTTCCATTTGCAGTGCTAGGACAATATTGTGTTACTTTACTATTCACAATAATGTCACCATTAATGTCAAAAGCTGATAAATATGCTGAAAAAGGTGATACTAAGGGAATTGAAACCCTTAATTACGGAGCAATGGCTGCTTTAGGATTATTCTTTACTATAGTAGTTGTTATCGGATTAATCGGTGGTTCTGCTGCTGGTGAAACTATAACAGCATTATCTGAAAAATATGCTTGGGTTATGGCTGGTTTAAGTGCTGCTGGTGGAATGATGAGATACGTTGGTTTCGCTATTCTTTTAAGAATCATGTTATCAAACGACTTATGGGGAATCTACTTTGCCGGATTTGGTCTTGCAACTATTATAGGAAAAATCGAAGGTTTAAGTGGTTCTGCACTATTAATAATCGCATTTATAGGTATCGCTATATCTCTTTACGACTTCCAAACTAACGTAAAAATGAAAAATAACGTGTCTTATGCACAAGTAGGGGGAGGAGATGACGAAGATGGAATCTAATACTACATTATATAATGATTTAACTCCAGCTAAAAAACTTGACAAGAAAACTTTAAATAAAATGGTTTGGCGTTCATTATTCCTACAAGCTTCATTCAACTATGAAAGAATGCAAGCTGCAGGATGGTTATATGGTATATTACCTGGATTAAAGAAAATCCACACTAATAAAGAAGATTTATCTAAATCAATGCAACACAACTTGGAGTTCTTTAATACTCACCCATTCCTTATAACTTTTGTTATGGGTATAATCCTTTCTTTAGAAGAACAAAAAGCTGATACTAACACTATCAGAGCCGTAAGAGTTGCTGCTATGGGACCTTTAGGTGGAATTGGAGATGCTATTTTCTGGTTTACATTAGTTCCAATTACAGCTGGTATTACAGCTCAAATGGCTATTAATGGCTCCTTGGCTGGTCCGATCTTATTCCTATTAATATTTAATGCCGTTCAATTTGCTGTAAGATACTGGTTAATGCATTGGTCATACAACTTAGGTTCTAAAGCAATTGATATATTAACTAAGAATGCTAAAGAATTTACAAGAGCTGCTTGTATGCTAGGTGTTTTCATAGTTGGTGCTTTAACTTCTAACTACGGTGCAACTAAATTAGGAATCGTTATACCAAACGGTGAGGCCCCAATTGATATTCAAAGCATATTAGATGGTGTATTACCTCAAATGCTTCCATTAGGATTAACATTATTATTATTCTTCTTACTTAAGAAGAAAGGTTGGAAGCCAGTTACTTGTATCTGCTTATTATTAGTAATCGGTATACTTGGTGCTTTAATCGGTCATTTATTAGGATTCACAATGTGGGGATAAAATACTTAAAATTAGAATAATTTATATAGCCAATCACAATTGTGATTGGCTATATTTTATTCTATAAAGAATATCACGATTCAGAATGTTAGTTCCAAATAATTAAGTTATGTGTATAATGCTATCCAATTTGGAATTAGATACTAGTTAATGTATTGGACATATAACCTAGGCTCAAAAGCTATTGATATATTAACTAAAAATGCAAAAGAATTTACACCTTCAGCTTCTATGCTAGTTGTATTTATAGCCGGTGGATTCTTCAAAATATGGGCTTCTTAATAAAAATAATATAAACATATAATAAAAAGGTATCTTAATTGCTAATTAAGATACCCTTTTCATATTAAAATGATAATTTTTATTTACATAATAATTATATTTTGTATTTACTTTCCAATTGCGTTATAATATTAACGAGAATAAAAAATGGGGGGATTTACATGAATATTAAAAACGAAGTAAGCATAAGAAAAATATCTAAAGATGCAGAGGATTTATTCCGTGGAGGCTTTTTTTGCTCTGAGGCACTAATAAGCTCCATACGTTCTAATTTTGAATTAGATATACCTGAAGAAATAATAGCTATGGCTTCTGGATTTCCAGTAGGTATAGGGCGTTCTAAATGCCTTTGTGGTGCAGTATCAGGTGGAGTTATGGCTTTAGGCTTATTCTTTGGTAGAACTAAACAAGGAGATTCTAAGGTAGAGAAAAACTTAGAGTTATCAAAGGAATTACATGACTGGTTTAAAGATGCAAATGGTAAGAATGCTCTTTGTTGTCGTATACTAACTAAGGAATTCGATATGTCAGTAGGTGGCCATAAGGAACAATGTATACGTTATACTGGAATGGTTGCTGGTAAAGTTGCTGAAATTATTGTAAGAGAATTAGATTTAGTTAATACAGATAACTTAGTATCAGTATAGGAGTTGAGATTATGATTAAAAAAATACCACTTCCTATTGCAGGGGTAATGCTTGGATTTGCAGCTTTAGGTAATTTACTTCAAAGCTATTCTGAAACTATAAGATTAGCTTGTGGGGTTATATCCCTTATACTAGGTTTATTATTAGTATGTAAAATTATAATGTATCCAGCTATGATAAAGGAAGATATGAAAAATCCTATTATGGCAGGAGTTGCTGCTACTTTTCCAATGGCTATAATGCTTTTAGCTACTTATGCAAAGCCATTTTTAGGACAAGGCTCTATTTATATTTGGTATTTAGGAATACTTATCCATTTAGCTTTAATAATTTACTTTACAATAAATTTCATCTTAAAGTTTGATATTAAAAAAGTTTTTACCACATATTATATAGTTTACGTTGGAATAGCTGTTTCAAGTGTTTCTGCACCAGCTTTCGAAAAAACTAATATAGGTACATTAGCATTTTGGTTTGCATTTATATCATGTTTATTATTATTAATAGTTGTAACTTATAGATATACTAAATTCAAGGATATTCCTAATCCAGCTAAACCACTATTTTGTATCTATGCAGCTCCTGTAAGCCTTTGTCTTGCTGGATATATGCAATCAGTACAAACAAAGTCATTACCATTAGTAATTTTCTTAGGTACCTTATCACTTATCATATATGTTATAGTTTTACTTAAATTACCTAAGCTTTTAAAATTACCATTCTTCCCTAGTTATTCAGCTTTTACATTCCCTTTTGTTATAAGTGGAATTGCAATGAAAATGACTATGGGCTACTTAGGTAAACTTGGTTATAATGTTGGAGTTTTAAAATACCTTGTTTTATTACAAACAATAATAGCTATTTTATTAGTACTTTATACCTTATACAAATATATGGTATTTTTAATACCTGAAAAAAGAAATATCTCAGTAAATCAATAATTTCTATTATTATTTTACTTTTACAAATAAAGAAAGACTTACTCTAAAAATACTTAGAGCATTCTTTCTTTATTTTTTTATTTTTCCTTGAAAAATCCACTATATTTATCCTCTAAAAGTTAACATAATACTTCTTTATATCCGCCAAAAAAAAGATTATACTTAAGTGAGACTCTAAATCTATGATTTAGTTAGTCGAACTTAAGTGACATTCCAAAACTTGTTTTGGCTAATGGAACTTACGCAGAGCGCACTCCTATGAACGAAGAGAATAGGAGTTTCCTTTAACATTCTAATTTTGATTGAGAGGTTTTTATATGAGAAAAAAAGATATCCTTGAATTAAAGAAAAGACTAAAGAAAGATCATTGCACCTTTACTAAAATGTGTGGTTGCTATGTTAATGGAGAAAAACATGTTATTTTAAAATTTAGAGAAACATTTTTAAATTTAGATGAAGATGAGTATTTTAAATACTTAGAAATAGCTAAAAAAGTTCTATCTGGAACTATAGGAAATAACTTATTAGAATTAAATTTCCCTATTAATGATGACCTTGTAAATGAAAAGCAAATTTCTCTTATGCAACTTAAAAGTAGCCAATTAAAGGACGATACTCTTCTTGATAATTTCTATGATTCAATTATAGATAATTATGATTACACTGGTAATTTCTTAATATTGATCTTTCATGATGCTTATGATGTTATTACCAAAACTAAGGATAATGCAAAGCTAGATGAGTCTGAAGAGGTATATGAATACGTATTATGTGCAATATGTCCTGTTTCCCTTTCAGAGCCTGGCCTTAGATATTTCGATGAAGAAAATAAAATCAAAGCTCGTATTAGAGATTGGGTAGTAGAAACTCCAAGTAATGGATTTGTATTCCCCGCTTTTATTAATCGTAGTTCAGATGTTAATTCTATTATGTATTACACTAAAAATGCAAAAGACACTCACCCTGAGCTAATGGAAAATGCCTTAGGTTGTGATTCAAAGCAAACTGCTACTATACAAAAGGAAACCTTCCAATCAATTATTAAAGATTCCTTTGGTGCTGATGAAAAGAAGGCTGAAAAAGTATTTATGGAAGTACAGGAAAATTTAAATAATATGATTGATGAATATAAAGCTATTTATGAAGATGTAGATTCAGAACCTATAACTCTAAAAAAAGATGATATACAAAGTATTTTAATAGAAAGTGGAATTCCTGAAGAAATTACTACAAAAATTGAAAAATCCTATGAAGAAATTTTTGGTGATGACTTACCACTAGCTGAAAACTTAATTGATTCAAAGGCTCTTAAAGCAAATGAACAAATAAAAAGAGAAAAACACCTACAAAAGCAAGTAGAAATACTTCAAAATAGACTTGAAGAAGTAAAACAAGAGGCTACTGTAGACAAAGAAGTTTCTGAATATAATACTGATGATATTGAAGATACTAATGAGATTTTAAATGATGAAGGTAATAATTTAGCTTCAGAAGATTCCATGGAAGCTGACTTAAAGGAAGCTTCAGAAATTAATCTAGAAGAAGCTTCAGAATCTAACTTAGAAGAATCTGAAGAGAAAAATATAGAAGCTAATTATGATGTTATACTTCAAGTTAAACCTGAAAAAATCCCTCAAATAAAGTCACAAATAATTGATGGGCAAAAGTGTATAGTTATTCCTATTGACGAAAATGAGCAAACTACAGTTAATGGATTGGATGACTTAATTTGATATTGATATTCATTTTTGGTATAATATTCTAAAAAGGATAGGAGGATCCAATATGTTTGAAGGAAATAAGTATGAAGAAGATGTAAAGTCATTTAAAAAAGTACTTTCTACACAAGCAGATGAATTATTGTCTAATGAAGATAAAGCTGTTGTCTACATTGGAAGATCAACTTGTCCATTTTGTCGTAGATTTGCAAGTAAATTAAGTGGCTTAGCAGATAAGGTTGACACAGCTATCTATTATGTTGATAGTGAAGATTATTTAGATAATGGTGTTAGCCAGCTTAGAAATAAATATAATATCATAACTGTACCAGGTTTTATAGTTCATAAAAATGGAGAAACTGAAGTGCGTTGTGATTCTTCACTTTCAGAAAGTGAAATATTAGATTTGATTAAATAAGTTTAGCTATTCCAATTTTGCTTGTTCCGTTACAAGCTCCAAGTCATCGCAAAATTACATAGCTAAACTCAAGTACTGAAGGAATAAAAGGGACTATCATTGTAGTATTATAATTACTAAAATGATAGTCCTTTGATTTAACTTGCTTTTTGCAAGCTTCTTATCCCTTAAGAATAATATTATTTAGTATTACAGCTCTTATAGCTTCATATTTAATGTAATCTGGTAAGCTCTTTTTAATAGCTTGGATTTTATCTATTCCATTTTTATTAACAGCATCTAAAATCATTTTTTCATCTTCTTTATGATAGTATTTATCACAATCTATTTCTATGCTATAGTCTCCACTTGCCCTTATATAATCAGTTATATATCCAAGAATAGTTGAAACTGATATTTCCATATCCTCTGATATAGCTTCTATATCTTCGCTCATATTAAGCCTATCTAATGCTATCTCTGAGGCCCCTCTAGTTTCTCCATCTATAATAAGCTTTTTCCTCTTCTTTTCTTTCCAAACTGGATTAATGCCCTTTTCAATAATATATCTAGATACCTCTTCAATGATTTGCTTCCCATATGTGTCAATCTTTTTGGGACCAATACCTCCAATATCTTTAAGTTTTTCTAAGTTATCTGGATAACGTCCACTTATTTCTTTTAAGGTATTTTTACTTAGAATCATTTGCAGAGGCATATTTAATTTCTTAGCAAATTCTTCTCTTATACTAATTAGCCTATCTAAAAGTTCTTTGTCACTATTAACTTCAAAATAATCATCTTCTATTTCTTCAGTCTCTTTATTATCTATAGCTACTTCCTTTTTTATATTATTAGCTATAACATACTCCTTAATAA
>NZ_JABUTB010000052.1:10765-24913 GCF_021443865.1 Clostridium sp. | reverse complement strand
TACAGTCTGCCCCCTTTGGCCACTCGGGAACTCCCCCATAAAATTTATTTAATTAATTTCAGTCATTTGATTTTACTCCCTTGACTGACAATGACTAGTATATATTTATTATTTATTATTTTCAAGTGCTATATTTATTCATTAAACGAAATTATAACTGTTTTATTCTATTTTTCTTTCATTATCTTCTATTTAATGCTAATATCTTTTTAAAATTATATTTTTATCATTTTTATTTATTAAATTTAAATTTAGTCCAAAACACTAGAATCAATGGAGTTCTCTAATATATTTTTAAAAATTTCATAGTCAGATTCAGCCATTCTTTTTTTAGCTAATTCTACGCCTTTACTAATTTTCTCATTATTATCCTTATCAGAAAAATAATTGTTAATTTTAATAAAATCTAAAACTGATAATTTTTTCATAATAACATCTAACTTTTCTTTTCTATCAGTATCAAGATAATTAAATAAACTATTTGAAAAATTACTATCTTTTATTAAAATAGTTTCTGCTTCTATTGAACTACTTACTAAACCTTCCTTTGTATTATCATGTTCATTTATATCTTCACTAAAAATATTATTATTAAAAACTTCTTCACTTTTTAATGGCTCCCAAATAAGTAAAAAATAAATAGGAATACTTGCACCTAATATAATAGTAAATATATATAGTATTAATTTTTTCATATAATTCACCACCTTTATTTAATTACTATCCCATTTATATTTTTTTATACATTTAATTATATTTTTATCCACTTAAACATATATTGGTATAATCGGGGGTGAACTCTAGTGAAGCATAAAGTACATTATGATGATCATAATTCCTTCATTGAAATTGCTAATAAAATAAAAAAGTATATGAATGAAAACACAGTAATAATTTGTGTAGGTACAGATAAATGCATTGGTGATTCTCTTGGTCCACTAGTAGGTAGTCTTTTAGTAGAAAAAAACTTTCTATTACCTGTCTTCGGAACACTACAATCTCCTATTCATGCTTTAAATATTGAAGAGAAGTTAAAGCATATTAACAAACTTCATCCAAGCTCCCTAATTATTGGAATAGATGCTTGCTTAGGAGAAGAAAATTCTATAGGTGAAATTCATATTCGTGATTATCCTATTCATCCAGGAAAGGGAGTTGGAAAATCATTACCAGAAGTTGGAGAAGTTTCAATAATAGGCATAGTAGATTCTAGTGATAGTGCTGCATTTTTTACCAGTAGAAGCATTAGATTATACTTAATCATGGAAATGGCTAAAGTAATATCAAATGCTATTATATCCTCTTATTCTAAATAGAATTAAATTTAAATAAAAAAGGAGCTCTCAAAGCTCCTTTTAAATTATGTAGAAATTACATTTATTCAATTAAACTTATTTCTTCATCATTTATATTATTATCTAACTTATCTAAATATTTTAAAACCTTACCTGTTCCTTCTGCCACTGCTTCAACAGAATTATTTGCAATTTCAACACTTACACCAGTTTCAAGTTCTATTAATTTATCTAATCCGAATAATAAAGAACCTCCACCAGTCATTAAAATTCCTCTTTCAATTATATCAGAAGCAAGTTCAGGTGGTGTTTTTTCCAATACTGATTTAACACTCTCTACAATTAATGATACAGATTCCTTTAATGCTTCATTAATTTCATTAGAGGTAATAGAAATTTCATCTGGTAATCCAGTGATTAAATTTCTACCCTTCATAGTGGTAGTTAATTTTCTTGAATCCTTTAATGCAGAACCAACAGTAACTTTTAAATCTTCTGCTGTTTTTTCACCTATCATTATCTTGTACTTATTTCTAACATATTTAATTATAGCTTCATCAAAAGAATCTCCAGCTACTTTAATAGATGCCCTTACAACTATTCCACCTAATGATATTACAGCAATATCTGTAGTTCCTCCACCGATATCTACCACCATAGATCCATTAGGCTTAGTTATATCTAATCCTGCTCCAATAGCTGCTGCTAGCGGTTCTTCAATTAAATTAACTTTTTTTGCTCCTGAATTCCTTGCAGCATCAATTACTGCTCTTTTTTCCACTTCAGTTGCTTGAGATGGAACACATACTATTACTTTAGGAGCTGTAATCTTACTCTTTCCGTAAGCCTTTTTTATAAATTCCTTTAACATTTTTTCTGTTATTTCATAATCTGATATAACGCCATCTTTTAATGGTCTAACTGCTACTATATTTCCAGGCGTTCTTCCTATCATTTTTCTTGCTTCTTCGCCGACAGCAAGTACTTTATTATTATTTCTATTTATAGCCACAACTGATGGCTCTTTAAGTATTACACCTTTTCCCTCAGCATAAACTAAAACTGTAGCTGTTCCTAAGTCGATTCCTAGATTACCCCTATTATTCCAAAACCACATTCCTGTTCACTCCTAATCTCAAACGATATAATTTAATAAAACAATATATTATTTATAAAAATTTACAATATTTGCCCTATTTCTAATTATATATGGAATATGATGAACCTTCAATATTTTTATATTCTTATTAAATGATTATTTACTTATATTTATTGACCAGAAGTTTTATACTTAATTTTAGTAGCATTTCCACCCCTAATATGTCTTTCTGCTTTGTTTAATTCTAATATTGAATGTGTTTCCTTGGCTATTGTTGGATTTATCTTAGGTAATCTTTCTGTCATATCTTTATGAATTGTACTCTTACTTACTCCAAATACTTTTGCAGTTTTTCTAATTGTATCTTTTGATTCTATAATATATTTTGCAACTTCTAAAACTCTCTCTTCTATATAATCCTTCAAAAATATTACCTCCTTTATAATAAAATCTATTCATATACTTTAATATTTACAGTTAACATAAATTTAATAATGAAAATGTAAAATTGAGGTAGAAACTCATCAAGGAATTTCTAAAATAAATATATCTTCTGTAAGCTTATATACATTAAGTCAACAATTTTACATTTTTCATTCTATATTTCTTAATTTTGAACTTTTCCCAATAATTTCATTTAATTATTCTTCATTAAATGTAAAATAAGTTGTTGGATCTAAATCTTTACCATCTGAATCTTGAACTTGTATATTTAAATGTTCTCCAAACTCTGTGCTAGTAAATATTTTTGAACTACTTCCAACAGTTCCTATAACAGTTTCTTCTGTAACTCTATCGCCAACATTTACTCTAATGTCATTTGATAAATTAGTATACTTTGTATACAAACCATTTGAGTGAGCTATAACTATATAATTACCATCATCTACTTTAGTTGATATCTCTTTTACTTCACCAACAGCAGCTGCCATAACTTCAGTTCCTAAAGCGGCACTTATATTTATTCCTCTAATGTTTCTACTTGTTCCATCAGACATAGCTTGAGGCTTTGGATATGTATATCCTCTTGATATTACCCCATCTATAGGATTTGAAAATACAACTTGAGTATTTGTTCCTGATGAAACATCAACACCCTCTTCATTAGAAGCTATATCTTCTTCATCTTGAGCTAACTCACCATTACCATTACCTTCAACTCTTTCAGCATTTTGTTTCTTCACTTCAGAAGCTTCTTTATCATCAACATTTAAAGTGAATTCATTTTGTGCTTTATTGCTTTCTTCTAATGACTTATTTCTTCTAGTTGTAACTACAGCAACAGTAGCAATTACACATAAACAAAGAAATAATACTAAATAAAAGCCCTCCTTTCTGAAAAAGTCTTTTACCTTATCTTTTTTGTTATTATTCATATCAACACCTCCTTTTTGTATTCTTGCCTGTTATAGTAAATTAATACAAATTAAAGAATAATTGTTTGCACCAAATTTCTACAATTATCAACATTTAGATTATATTTACATTAATAACCATAACCACTTTAGCAGCTTTTAATACATAAATACTGAAAAAAGAAGACTATCTAAGTAACAGATTTATGTATCCGTTATTTAGATAGCCTTCTTTTATTAATATTTTATTATAAATTATTATTTAAATACTAAATTAGTTATATCTACTCCTGTATAATAATGAGTCAATATTTCTTTATAATTAGATCCATTCTTGGCCATAATATTTGCTCCCCATTGACTCATTCCTACCCCATGACCATATCCCTTGCACTTAAATATTATTTCATTATCATTTATAACATACTGAAAATTAGTTGAAGTTAATCCTAAGGATAACCTAAAATCTAATCCTCTAACCTTAACTTTTCCTACTCTTAACTCTTTAATACCTCCAGCTTCACTTCTACTTAACACTTCAATATTATCATTTAAATTTTCTGCACTAACACTTGCATCTGGAAATTTATCATTAATCTTATTTGCAAATTCAGTTATACTAAATGGAAATTCACTTTCAAACTTTGGTGCTACTTCCTCCCCCTTAGTTTCAGTAGAAACTAAATAAGGGACAGAACTAGAAAATACATCTACTGCATTTTCTGTCATTCCAGAACTTGTAGAAAAGAATTGTGGATATAAAACTAGTTCATTATTATATGTTAATACCATTCCTTTAGTCTCGTCAACAGCATTAGAAATTTTCTTCCAATACTCTTCTGCATTATTTCCCCACTCTTCAAATCTTTTATTCTTATTTATATATACTTGGCAGTGAGTTGTATCGCATACATCTCCACCATTAGCAATATCACAAGGTCTAAGTCTTTTTGAAGCAATATATGTTCTTGCTGCAACTGCTTGTGCTTTTAAAGCTTCATCATCAAAGGTCACTAACATTTCTCCCGATACAACACTCTTCACATATTCCTCTATCTGAATTTCTTCTATTCTATTTTCCTTTGTAATATTTACTCTGATAATATCCTTTCCCTTTAATACTATGTCTTTACTTTCTTCTTTAGGTTCAACTACTTCTTCTTTGTCATTTACTTTAGCTGGTATAGATTTAATTATAAATGTTGGTACAAATATCATTAGTACTAATATTAAAATACTAGATAATATATTAGATGTAATATCTCTTTTCATAATGATACCTCCCTTTTAGTAATACAATTAAATATATGTTTTATTTGAAGAAATATACTTTATGTAATTTTTTTATGTTAAGTTAATAAAATTATAGGAGTTGTCTTTAAACAACTCCTTATTAAAGTACAGAATATTCAATTTAAATATACTAAACTTAAAGATAAAATTATTTTTCAACTCTATATATATTGGCTCCTAAGCCCCTAAATTTTTCTTCTATATTAACATAACCCCTATCTATATGGTATAACTCGCTAATTTCTGTTTTCCCTTGTGCCACGAGCCCTGCTAATATCATAGCAGCACCAGCTCTTAAATCTGTTGCTTTCACATCACATCCAGTTAAATTACTTACACCTTCTATAATAGCTGTTCTTCCATCTATTTTTATATTTGCTCCCATTCTAACTAATTCAGCAACATGCATAAATCTGTTTTCAAAAACAGTTTCAGTAATAATACTTGAACCCTTTGTCACTGATAATAATGCCATCATTTGAGCCTGCATATCTGTTGGGAACCCTGGATATGGTAATGTTTTTATATCTACAGGTGACTTTGTTCTTGTTCCATCTACTAAAATAGTATCCTCTTTTATAGTTTCAAATTTGACTCCACATTCCTTTAATTTTTCTATTGTTGGTCTTAAGTGATCTTCGTTTGCTCCATTTATAGTAATCTTGCTATTTGTTATAGCTGCTGCCACCATAAATGTTCCTGCTTCAACTCTATCATAAATAGGCTTATAGGTTACGCCTTTTAAAGAATCTACACCTTCTACTGTAATTTTCCCTACTCCAGCTCCATGAATCTTTGCCCCCATTGAGTTCAAAAAGTTTGCTAAATCCCAGATTTCTGGCTCTTCTGCTGCATTTTCTATAATAGTTGTTCCTTCTGCTAAAACAGCTGCCATTAATATATTTTCAGTAGCTCCAACAGATGGAAAGTCCAAATATATTCTATTACCCTTTAGTCTTTTTGCCTTGGCTTCTACATAACCATGCTCCATATCTACTTCTGCACCTAAAAGTTTAAAGCCTTTTAAATGCAAATCTATAGGCCTACTACCTATATTGCATCCTCCAGGCATTGATATTCTACATTTACCAAATCTTGATAACATTGGTCCCATAATTAAAAAGGAAGCTCTCATCTTTCTAATTAATTCACTATTCATATTAACATTTTCTAAATTAGATGTATTTATTTTAAGATCACTATTTTCATAGCTTTCAATATCACAATTCATACCTAATAATAAATCAGTTAATACCACTACATCTTCTAACATAGGTGCACTTTTTATTACTATGTCATTTGGACTTAAAATACTTGCAACTATTATAGGCAAAACAGAATTTTTAGCTAAACTAACATTCACTTCACCCCTTAGTTTATTACCACCTTCAACTACAATTTTTTCCATATTATCCTCCATTATATATTGTTAGTATGTTATGAATATCACTGGTGTTCCTATAACTAAATATTTTTCTTCACCATATTTCATAAAAGAAAAATTAATTTTACTTCCATCCATTAATTTCCCCTTTGAAACACTTCCATTTAAAATATTTAGTTCTTCTAGAGTTTTTTCATCTATCTTACTCTTTAGTAAACCTAAAATATTCTGTTTCTCTTCTTCTATTATTTTTACCTTTATAAAATTAAAATATTTTATATTTTTAGTTGCAAAACTAAGAATTTGTTGTAATTCTTTCTTTAATTGGGCAGTATTAATATTACTATTATTATTTATATAAGTAATTTGAACCTTTGTATCTACCTTGTTGCTCCATACTATTGCTTTAATTGAACTATAATCTTGCTCTATAGAAATAGTATTACTATCAACATTAGCTTTTACTACGTATTGTTCTTCAAAATTATTTTTTAATTTAAGTATCTCATCTTCTATGCTAGTTTTTGTACTATACTCTAATCTAACTCCGTTTTCTATAAAAGTTCCATTGTTAATTATTTCATCTTCTATAAAATAAAAATCATCTGAAATTAGTTCAGATTTTACTGGAACTGTACCAATAATTAATAAAACAAAGGTTAAAATAGGTAGTACCATTAATTTTTTTTTCATAAATCCCCCTACCTTCCTTTTATGATTATTGTCCAATCCATTTCTTTTTATTCAAAAATAATAGTGATAATACAATATATAAAATTAGTTGAAATTTGTGATTAATTGTCAATATATAAAAAATAGGAGCCATCTAAACAGCTCCTATTTACTAATTAAATTAATTATTGATATCTAAAGTTTTAATTCTTGCATTTGCTCTTGCTAATGCTCTCTTAGCTCTTTCTATATCAACATTTTTCTTTTCATTTAATCTTTTTTCAGCTCTTTCCTTTGATTCAAAGGCTCTTGCTCTGTCAATATCTGAAGATATTTCTGCTGAGTCACAACAAAACTTAAGTTCATTATCCTTTATATAAACTATTCCAGATGATGTAAAAAGATTATTCTTACTTGAACCATTTATTATTGTTGTAGTTGTTGGAATTGTACTAATAATTGCAGGTGCGTGATTAGCTTTGAATTCAATCTGTCCATCAATAGTAGATGTTATTAGTGCTTCTCCTTCAAATTCTAAGGGACTTTTCCCTGGAGAAATAATAGTTATCTTAAAAATATTACTCATAAGCACATCCCCTATACTAAGGTTTTAGCTTTTTCTATAACTTCTTCTATAGTTCCTGCAAAAAGAAAGGCTGACTCTGGTAAATTATCATATTTACCTTCTAATATTTCTTTAAATCCTCTTACTGTTTCTTTTACTTGAACATATCTTCCTTGCATTCCTGTAAATTGTTCTGCAACAGTAAATGGTTGAGATAAGAATCTTTGAACTCTTCTAGCTCTTGCAACTACCTTCTTATCATCATCAGATAATTCATCAACACCTAAAATTGCAATTATATCTTGTAATTCCTTATATCTTTCAAGTATATTCTTAACTTCAGTAGCAACATCATAATGTTCTCTACCTACTACTCTTGGATCTAATATTCTTGAATTAGATTCAAGAGGATCTACAGCTGGATATATACCAAGTTCAGCTATACTTCTTGATAAAACTGTTGTGGCATCAAGGTGAGTAAATGTTGTAGCTGGTGCTGGGTCAGTTAAATCATCAGCTGGAACATATACTGCTTGAACAGATGTAATAGATCCATTCTTTGTTGATGTAATTCTTTCTTGAAGAGCTCCCATTTCAGTTGCTAGAGTAGGTTGGTAACCAACAGCTGAAGGAATTCTTCCAAGTAATGCAGATACTTCAGAACCAGCTTGTGTAAATCTGAATATATTATCTATAAATAATAACACGTCCTGACCTTGATCTCTAAAGTATTCAGCCATAGTTAATCCAGTTAATGAAACTCTCATTCTAGCTCCAGGAGACTCATTCATTTGTCCGAAAACTAGAGCAGTTTTATCTATAACTCCTGATTCCTTCATTTCATAGTATAAATCATTACCTTCTCTTGATCTTTCACCAACACCTGTAAATACAGAAAGACCACCATGTTGTTTTGCTATATTATTAATTAATTCTTGTATTAAAACTGTCTTTCCAACTCCAGCTCCACCAAATAGACCTATTTTTCCCCCTCTTTGATAAGGTGCTAAAAGATCTATTACTTTAATTCCTGTTTCAAACATTTCAGGCTCTAATGATTGTTCTTTAAAGCTTGGTGCCGGTCTATGAATTGGATACATTTCTTTTATTTCTACATCTCCAGCATTATCAATAGGATGACCTAGAACATTAAATACTCTTCCTAGTACTTCTTTTCCTACAGGAACAGAAATACATCTGCCCATATCTAATGCCTTCATACCTCTTTTTAATCCATCTGTTGACTCCATAGCTATAGTTCTAACTATATCATCTCCCATATGCTGTTCAACTTCAACTACTAACTCTTTATCTCCCATATCTATTCTGATTTCATCATAGATATTAGGTAAAGAATCTGAATCAAATTTTATATCTACTACAGGTCCAATTACTTGAACTACCTTCCCTACTTTTCCAGGCACAGTAATCCCTCCTTACTATTTTTGAGCTTCTGCCCCTCCCACAATTTCAGATATTTCTTGAGTTATCATTCCTTGTCTAATCCTATTATACTTAAGGTTTAGTGCATGTAGGATATCATTGGCATTTTGTGTTGCTCCATCCATGGCAGTCATTCTGGCACTTTGCTCACTAACCTTAGAATGTAGCATAGCTCTTCTTATTTTACACTTGAAATATATATTTAAACTAGAATTTAAAACCTCTTCTAAACTAGGCTCAATTAAGAATTGTTCTGAACTTTCACTTTTTATTTCTAATGGAAATAACTTTTCAATTTTCACTTCTTGCTTTATAGGAGATTTAAATTCAGTAAATACTAAATTAACTTCGCCAACTTCACCATGCTCAAACATAAATACTGCGTCATCATATATAGCCCTTACCTCTTTAATTGTAGGAATATCAGGAATTTCCACATACTCTTTTATAGTATCAAAACCATATTTTCTTACATATGAAATCCCTTTACTTCCAACTACTACTATTCTAGCTGAACTTTTATTATCAATAATCTCATTTAGAGTATTAACAACATTTCCATTAAAGCCTCCACAAAGACCTGTGTCTGAAGCCATAACAATATATAACTTATCTAAATCATTAGAACTTGTATTAAAGAAGGAACTTTCGTACTCTTCTGGTAGTGAGGATATTAATTTATTTACTATCTCTTCAGATAAATTATAATATTCTTCACTACTATTTAACTCTTTCCTTACTTTTCTAAGTTTAGAAGTGGCTACAACATTCATAGCTTTTGTTATTTTTCTTGTACTTTCAACTGACTTTATTCTTCTCTTTATTTCTATAAGTCCTGCTGATCCCAAGATTCCACCTCCTAAAGAATTGGAGCTGTCTAAAAGACAGCTAAGTTAATTATTTAGTTTAAAAAACTCCTTTAGGAGTTTTTCTCAATTCTTCATTTTACATTCTTCATTTTTCATTATAAAGTTATGCATCTTGTAAGAATATTTTTTTGAATTCTACAATAGAGTTATCTAATTCTCTCTTAATTTCGTCGTTTAAAATTTTGCCTTCACATATTCTCTTTAATAGATCTCTATTGTGAGTATCCATATATTCTAAAAGTTCTCTTTCGAATCTTCTAACATCTTTTACTTTAATATCTGATAGCAAGTCATTAACTACAGCGTAAAGAATTGTAATTTGCTTTTCTACAGCCATAGGTGAATATTGATCTTGCTTTAATACTTCTACTAATCTCTTACCTTTTTCTAATCTCTTCTTAGAATCTTTATCTAAATCTGATCCAAATTGAGCAAAGGATTCAAGTTCTCTATATTGAGCTAATTCTAATCTTAAAGTTCCTGAAACTTGTTTCATTGCTTTAATTTGTGCATTTCCTCCAACTCTTGATACGGATATACCAGCATTTACTGCTGGTCTTTGTCCTGAATGGAATAAATCTGCTTCTAAGAATATTTGCCCATCTGTAATTGAAATAACATTTGTTGGTATATATGCAGTTACATCACCAGCAAGTGTTTCAATTATTGGAAGAGCAGTTAATGAGCCTCCACCATTTTCCTTAGATAGCTTTGCAGCTCTTTCTAAAAGTCTTGAATGGATATAGAATACATCTCCAGGATAAGCTTCTCTACCTGGTGGTCTTCTAAGTAAAAGTGACATAGTTCTATAAGCCACTGCATGCTTAGAAAGATCATCATATATTATAAGTACATCTTTCCCTTGATGCATAAAGTATTCACCCATACTGCAGCCTGCATAAGGTGCTAAATATTGAAGTGGAGCTGATTCTGATGCTGTTCCACTTACAACTATTGAATAGTCTAAGGCACCAAATTCTTCTAAAGTATTTACTATATTTGCAACTGTTGATT
The DNA here is from genome assembly GCF_021443865.1 of Clostridium sp. Taxonomy (GTDB): domain Bacteria; phylum Bacillota; class Clostridia; order Clostridiales; family Clostridiaceae; genus Clostridium. The sequence continues at coordinate 13,924 of NZ_JABUTB010000052.1, read as the reverse complement.
GTTTTTGACCAATAGCAACATATATACAAATTACATCTTTTCCTTTTTGGTTTAATATAGCATCTATTGCTATAGCTGTTTTCCCTGTTTGTCTATCACCTATTATAAGTTCTCTTTGTCCTTTTCCTATAGGTATCATAGAATCTATTGCCTTTATACCTGTTTGTAAAGGTTCATTGACAGAACTTCTATCAATAATACTAGGTGCTGGAACCTCTATAGCTCTATACCCAGAATTAATTATTGGTCCTTTTCCATCTATAGGATCACCAAGAGAATTTACTACTCTTCCAAGTAAAGCTTCTCCTACAGGGACTTCTACTATTTTATTAGTTCTTTTTACTATATCGCCTTCTCTAATGCCTTCTTCTGATCCTAAAAGAACACAACCTACATTATCTTGTTCTAGGTTTAATGCCATACCGAAAACATTATTTGGGAATTCTAATAATTCACCTTCCATACAATCATCTAATCCATATACTCTAGCGATACCATCACCAATTTGTATAATAGTTCCTGAGTCTACTGTTTTTATTTCTTTTTCATATCTTTCTATTTCTCTTTTAATTATGGAAGTTATTTCTTCAGGCTTAATATTCATACCTTCACCTCTATTCTGTTTTAAGCATTAATTCTTTTAGTTCATCTAACTTAGATTTTACTGTTCCATCTATAACATCATTATTAACTCTAACGTATATTCCACCTAAAATCTTTTCATCAATAACTTGTTTTAAGATTACATGCTTTTTGTACTTATTCTCTAAGGTCGATACTAGATTACTAAACTCTTCTTCAGTTAATGGAATCGTAGTCTTAACTATGCCTTTTAGAGTATTCTTTCTTTCAAGATCTATCTTTTCCATTTCTACTAACTTTTCTTTTAAGTAAAGTATTCTATCCTTTTCAATAAGAATTAATAAAAATGATAATAATTCTTCATCTATATGACCTTTAAAAATATTAATAAAGGTCCTTTTTTTCTTCTTTGTACTAATTTGAGGGTGCTTGATTACTTCATAGAAATCTTTATTTGTTTCTATAATATTACATATTTGATGTAAATCTTCTAGATATTGTTGAACTTTACCTTTTTCTTCTGCTACCTCATATAAGGCTAGAGCATATCTACGGTCTAAATATTCATACATTATGAATTACCTACCTTAGTTATGAATTCTCCAATAAGCTCTCTATTCTTTTCTTCATCAATATTCTTTTCTATAACCTTTTTAGAAAGTTCAATAGCTAAATCTATAGCTTCCCTCTTTAATTTATCTTCAACTTTTTCTTTTTCTCTATTAATCTCAACCTTAGCTCTTTCTATAATTATCTTAGCTTCTTGTTGCGCTTCATTAACTATTTCATCATAAACTTTTTCAGCTTTTTGTTTATGTCTTTCTGTAATTAATTTTCCTTCTTCTCTAGCATTTTTTAGCATTCTTTCATTTTCTATAGCTATCATTCTAGCTTTTTCTGCTTCTTCATCAGCATAATCTAATTTATCATTTATAAGATTTTCTCTCTCATCAATAATCGCTTGAACTTTTTCAAAGAAGAAGTACTTCAAAATTGCAAAAAGTATAATAAAGTTAATTATAGTTGCAATAAGGGTGCTAGGGTTTATTTCCATTAACATATATAATCGCCTCCCTTTTGGAGTACTAAGGTACTATTTTACTCCAACGAATATTAAAAGGATTGATACTAATAAACCATATATAGCTGTTGCTTCTGCGAATGCTGCTCCAAGCATTAATGCAGTTGTTATTTTACCGCTAGCTTCTGGTTGTCTTGCTATTCCTTCAACAGCCTTTCCTGTTGCATTTCCTATTGCAATTGCTGCTCCTATACCTACTAATACTGCAATTGCTGCTCCTAATGCTCTCATTGATAATTCCATAATAAAATCCTCCTTAAAATAAATACATTTTTATATTTTAAAATAATAAACTTTTTTTCGTAATTAATGTTCCATATGACTTGAGTGTTCTGCTGTCATTTTTATATTTATCATAGTTAACATAATAAATATAACTGTCTGTATACCACCATCAAATATGTCAAAATAGGCATGTAATGGTACTGGTATTCCTAGTTGTGCTATGAATCCTATATGTCCTAATGCTTCATAACATAATTCAACTAAAAAAGTTGCAGCAAGTATATTACCAAATAGTCTCAGTGCTAAGGAAACTGGAAGCATTATTCTTTCCAAAATATTAATTGGTGTAATTATTGCAATAGGTAGGGTATATCCTACAAAATAGCTTTTTAATCCATATTTTCTTATGGTGTAATATTGAACCATATAGAAAGTTACTAAAGCCATTCCTACTGTTACACTAAAGCTTTTTGTTGGAACTGGTAGTCCAAATAAGCCAATTAAATTCATAAATAATAAGAATACGGCTAAACTACCAACAAAGGGAATAATATCCAAAAATTCTTCTCCCATATTAGCTGTAACTACATTTTTTAATGTAGTATAAATATACTCCACTACCACTTGTTTTTTATTAGGTCTAAGTTTTAAATTTCTAGTTGCCCATATTGCAAGAACAGCAATAATAAGAATAATTATCCATTGCATTACTACTTCTGGAACTATATCAATTTTTATGGGTCCAACATAAAATGACCATATAGGTTTTAGTGGTTCCACCTAATCACTTCCTTTCTCCTTCTTTAACCAATAAATTACTACTAGTAAAAAATGGGCTAAATATCCTGAAATATAAGATAAAAGTTGTATTAAATTATTTAAAAATGGCAATGCTATTAAAATAATAGCAATTATTCTAAATACATAACTTAGTGGTAATAATATCTTTTTATCCTTTAACAAGGAATATTCAATGACTAGTCCATTAATAGAAGTATTGATTAAAGAAATCATTAACCCAAGAAAAAATATAAGAGCCACTTCTAAATTAAAGAAGATAGATAACACAAGTACAAAAATGAAACCATATTTTAAATCGTATTTCATCATATTCGAAATAGTGTTTTTCATTTCTCTACTCATTTTATCATCACTCCTAACTAACTCTTGTTATTATAGTACTCTAAAATAATTAATGAAAACCTTAAATAAGTTTATTTAACAGATTATTACTTCATTTTACATTATTACAAGGGTTTATATCTGTTTTG
>NZ_JABUTB010000052.1:7825-10496 GCF_021443865.1 Clostridium sp. | reverse complement strand
AAAAGCCCTCGATTAATCGAGGGCTTTTAAATAAATTTATTTTCTTTCAACTATTAATGCAGTTCCCATTCCGCCACCTATGCATAAAGTTGCTAAACCTTTTTTAGCATCTCTTTTTTGCATTTCATGAAGTAATGTAACTAATATTCTTGCACCTGATGCTCCAACTGGATGACCTAAAGCAATGGCTCCTCCATTTACATTAACCTTGTCCATATCAAAATTTAAATCTTTAGCAACAGCTAAACTTTGTGCTGCAAATGCTTCATTTGCTTCTATTAAATCTAAATCTTCTATTTTTAAATTTGATACTTCTAATGCCTTCTTTGTTGCATGGAATGGACCATATCCCATAATTGCTGGATCTAATCCTTTTTGTCCATATGATACTATTTTAGCTAATGGAGTAATTCCTAATTCTTCAGCTTTTTCTGCACTCATAACAACAAATGCTGCTGCTCCATCATTAATTCCTGATGCGTTACCTGCTGTAACAGTACCATCTTTTATAAATGCAGGTCTTAATTTAGCTAAACTTTCGATAGTTGCACCAAATCTTGGGAATTCATCTGTATCAAATACTTTTGGTTCTCCTTTTCTTTGAGGTATAACAACTGGAACGATTTCATCTTTAAATTTACCAGCTTTAATAGCTGCTTCTGCTTTTAATTGAGAATTTAAAGCAAATTGATCTTGCTCTTCTCTAGTTAAATTCCACTCTTTTGCAATGTTTTCTGCAGTAACTCCCATGTGGTAGTTATTAAATGCATCAGTTAGTGCATCATTAATTAATGAGTCTACCATCTTTCCATCGCCCATTCTTTGTCCCCATCTAGCTGATTTTAAAACATAAGGAGCTTGAGACATATTTTCTGTTCCTCCAGCTACAATTATATCAGCATCACCTGCTTTTATCATTTGAGCTGCTAATGCAACAGTTCTAAGCCCTGATCCACATACCATATTAATAGTCATAGCTGGGACTTCAACAGGTAATCCAGCCTTTATAGTAGATTGTCTTGCTACATTTTGTCCAAGACCAGCTTGTATTACATTTCCCATTAAAACTTCTTCAACTAATTCGCCTTTTATTCCAGCTCTGTTTACAGCTTCTTTTATTACTAAAGCACCTAAATCTGCGGCAGAAACATCTTTTAAGCCACCACCAAATGAACCGATTGGAGTTCTTACAGCACTTGCAATTACTACTTCTTTCATATACACCTCTCCTTTAATTCAATCTTATGAATTGTCAAATAATTAACGCAATTAAATTATACCACTTTCTCTCTGTTATTGAAACTAATTCTTGCAATTTTTTGATTTTTTACTATCTAATAAACTCTTCAATCTTTATATTATTTATTCCAAAATAATTTTCTATAATGTCAACAATCCTCTTTGATGCATACCCATCTCCATATGGATTAGCTGCTTTACTCATTTTTAAGTATTGATCTTTGTCTCTTATTAAAGAGTTAGCTTCACTTACTATCTTTTCTATATTTGTTCCAACTAATTTAACTGTTCCATATTCTACTGCTTCTGGTCTTTCTGTAACATCTCTTAATACAAGTACTGGCTTTCCTAAGTGAGGTGCCTCTTCTTGTAATCCACCTGAATCAGTCATTACCATAAAGCACTTATTCATTAAATTATGAGTTTCGTTAGTATCTAATGGAGAAAGTAAATGTATTCTCTCTTTGTTTCCTAACTTCTTTGTAACTACATCTTTTACTATTGGATTAAGATGTACTAAATAAACTAATTCAACATCCTCATTTTCTTCAACTATTCTATTTAAAGAATCGCATATATTTTCTATTCCTTCTCCCCAGTTTTCTCTTCTATGGGCAGTTATCATAATTACTTTTTTATTTTCAAAATCTATTTTATTTAATAATTCATTTTCAAATTTATAGTTTTCCTTAACAGTGTGACTCATAGCATCTATAACAGTATTACCAGTTATAAATACATCAGTTTCTTTAACACCTTCTCTTAAAAGATTTGCTTTAGACCCTTTTGTAGGAGCAAAATGTAAATCTGATAAAGATCCTGTAAGTTTTCTATTCATTTCTTCTGGGAAAGGAAAATACTTATCAAAAGTTCTAAGTCCAGCTTCTACATGGCCTACTTTTATTTGTTGATAAAATGCTGCTAAAGCTCCTGAAAAAGTAGTTGTTGTATCACCATGGACTAATATCATATCTGGTTTTTCTTTAGTAAATATTTCCTCTAATCCGTCTAATACTTTGTTAGTTATTCCAGTTAATGTTTGTTTACTTTTCATTATATTTAAGTCAAAATCTGGTTTTATATCAAATAATTCTAAAACTTGATCTAACATTTCTCTATGTTGAGCTGTCACGCAAACTTTAGATTCAATTCCTTCTCTTTTTTCAAGTTCTTTTACTAAAGGAGCCATCTTTATTGCTTCAGGCCTTGTTCCAAATATCGTTATTATTTTTTTCTTTTCCATTTAAGGTTCCTCCCAATATATTGTACATATTAATAATTATATATTTATTATCTTATACATCTAATTTCATTATACACATTATATATTAAATAAACAAATATACCACCATTGCAATCCAAAGAAAAAAACTCCTTTTAGTATAATCCCCTTATGGTAGACAAATATAAAAAGACCCTTATAATTAGGTTA
>NZ_JABUTB010000052.1:0-7438 GCF_021443865.1 Clostridium sp. | reverse complement strand
CCGCATAATGAAGAGTCTTTTTTCCTATTGTCTACTTGACAGGGTCAAGTTTATTTCGGAGTCTTTCTCTTTAATTTATTAACTTTATTTTTAGAGCTATATAGATAAATTATTTAGTTCCGAATAATCTATCTCCTGCATCTCCAAGTCCTGGAACTATATATCCATGTTCATTTAATTTTTCATCTATTCCTGCAACATAGATATCTACATCTGGATGTTCTTTTTGTACAAATTCAATTCCTTCTGGAGAACTAATTAAGCACATAAGTCTTAAATTCTTAGCTCCTCTTTTCTTTAACATAGTTATTGCATCTGCAGCTGAACCACCTGTTGCAAGCATAGGGTCTACTACAATTACATCTCTTTCTGCTATATCTTGAGGCATTTTGCAAAAATACTCAACTGGTTGAAGGGTTTCTTCATCTCTATATAATCCTATATGTCCAACTTTTGCCGCTGGTATAAGTTTTAACATACCATCTACCATACCTAATCCAGCTCTTAATATTGGTACTATTGCCATCTTTTTACCTGAAAGCATCCTGCATTTAGTTTTACAGATTGGAGTTTCTATTTCCACTTCTTCAGTGCTTAACTCTCTAGTTACTTCATATGCCATTAGCATAGAAACTTCCTCTACTAATTCTCTAAAATCCTTAGAACCTGTTTCCTTACTTCTAATAAAAGCTAGTTTGTGTAATATTAATGGGTGATCAATTTGAGTTACTTTACTCATTTAAATTCCTCCTATAGCATTAATTTTTATATTATTTAATATTATTTGTTATATTTATCTTCTATTTCTGAAATCTTATTAATTCTATCTTGGTGTCTTCCACCTTGGAATTCAGTGTTTAAAAATGTATTTACTATATCTAAAGCTAATCCTGGTCCAACTACTCTTTGCCCTAATGTTAATATATTGGCATCATTATGCTCTCTTGTAGCATGTGCACTAAAGGTATCTGAACATAATGCTGCTCTAATTCCTGGTACTTTATTTGCTGCAATTCCAATACCTATTCCAGTACCACATATTAAAATACCAAAATCATATTCCTTTGCTACTACAGCCTCTGCTACTGGTAATGCATAATCTGGATAATCACAAGAATTAGTTGAATTAGTTCCAAAATCCTTAACTTCATATCCTTCTCTTAATAGGAAGTTCTTAATTTCTTCCTTAAGCTCAACGCCTCCATGATCAGAGCCAATTGCTATTTTTTTCATTGCTACTCCTCCCAACTATAATATTATATAAATATGATATATAGGTTTTGTTATTATATATCATACTTAAAAACTAAAGGAAAGAATCTATAAAAATTTTTCATTAGTTTAATTTTATAAATTCTTGTTTATAAAAAAAAGAGAAAGGTTTCCCCCTCCCTCCCTAATTATACTTCTAATATATTAAAGCCTGCAGCTTTATTTAATCTATTCATTATAGCAAGACCAACTCCATTTTCCTCAAAGGCTTCACATAGAATAAACTCTACATTTAAATCATCGCACTTTCTAAGAGCTTCAAATAAGTTTCTTGCTACCTCATAAAGATTTTTTTCACTCCCTAAGGATATTATCTCTCCTAAAGGAAATCTACTAGATATTTCTTCTGTAGACAAAATTGCAACCTTTTTTTGATTATCTATATAATTTTGTACTATTTCATTGATTTTTTCAATAGTTTTTTCTCTATTTCCTTTTATTATCTGTAATTTTGCTTTTGGAGCATAATGTCTGTACTTCATTCCAGGAGCCTTTGGCTTTAAATTTGCATCAGGTTTTCCTTGTATAGCTTTGTCTATATTAATATCTTTACAAACTTCCCTAAGCATTTCTAATGTTATTCCACCTGGTCTTAGTACTACTGGCGGCATTACTGTACAATCAACTATAGTTGATTCTACTCCAACATCACTTTTTTTCCATCCAATAATACAATCTACTTTTCCATCTAAATCTTCAATACATCTTTCCACATCTGTTGGACTAGGTCTCCCTGAAATATTAGCAGATGGTGCTGCAATTGGACATCCTGAAAGCTCTATTAACTTTAATGCAATTTCGTTATTAGGCATTCTTATACCAACTGATTCTAGATTAGCACTAGTTCGATTTGGTATTATGTCTTTTTTATTTAAAATTATTGTTAAAGGACCTGGCCAAAATCTTTCTATAAGTTCTTTTGCTATCTCTGGCACTTCCTTAACTAATTTTTCTATATTTTTAGAAGCTACATGGACTATTAATGGATTATCTTGAGGTCTTCCCTTAGCCTTAAATATCTTATATACAGCATCTTCATTTAAGGCATTTGCTCCAAGTCCATATACAGTTTCTGTAGGAAATGCAACAATTCCTCCCTTATATATTATATCAGCTGCTTCCTTTATGTATTCAATATCTTTATTAACATCGTTAATAATACCTATCTTTGTTTCCAAAAAAGATTCCTTCTTTCACATTACATTTATTATAACTCTATTTGTTCTCTAGCTATTTTTATATTTTCTATAGCTGAAGAAGTATAAGTTGCTCTTACACAATTCTTATATATAACGTCTAATAGCATATACTTTTTTAAAGCTCCCCTTTTTATTACTTGATAATAATAACTTTCTTCGGGATTTATCTTTTTAATTTTTATATATTCCTCTAATGCTTCTGGATATTTTTTCAAAAAACCTTTAGAAACTGGTTTTAAATATTTATTTCTGAATCTTACTGTACTTATAAGTATTATATCCATTTCTTCTTTATCTTTATCGGTATGAACTACAGCAACTTTGTCACATAATATAACGGACTCTTTGAAAAACAATCCACTTTTAAACTTCAGTTTATTGTTATTACAAGAAAATTTTAAATTATGATAATTCAATTTATTTATACATGATATCACTATTAAAAGCTCTAAAACTCCTAGATAGAACCATAAAAACATTGATTCTATTTGTGATAAAAAAGCTATTAAAGGTAGGCTCAAAAAAAGTATTATCATAAATATAAAGAAGTGATTTTCTTGCTTTTTCTCCTTCTTCAAGGCCTTTAATATCTTCATTTACTCACCTACTTTAAAAGCCTCACATTTAAAAATGCAAGGCTTTTCTTATTAAATAGCGTCTGTATTACCCATTTGTTTCATCTTTTCAGCTTGATCAGCCGTAATTAGCGCATTTATTACTTCTTCTATATCACCATTTAAATATGATTCTAATTTATAAAGTGTTAAGCCTATTCTATGATCTGTTACTCTTCCTTGTGGATAGTTGTATGTTCTTATTCTTTCACTTCTATCCCCTGAACCTACTTGACTCTTTCTATCTTCTGCTATACCAGCATTTCTTTCTGCTTCTGCAGCTTCATATAGTCTAGATCTTAAAACCTTCATAGCTTTTTCTTTATTTTTTAATTGTGATTTTTCATCTTGACATGCAACAACAACTCCAGATGGAATATGAGTAATTCTTACTGCTGAATCTGTTGTATTAACGCATTGTCCTCCATTACCTGAAGATCTATAAACATCAATTCTTAAATCTTTTTCATTGATTTCTATTTCAACATCATCAACTTCTGGTAATACTGCTACTGTTGCAGTAGATGTATGAATTCTACCACTTGATTCTGTATCTGGAACTCTTTGTACTCTATGTACTCCACTTTCATACTTAAGCTTAGAATATGCTCCAGATCCCTTAATCATAAATACTACTTCTTTAAATCCACCGATGTCAGTTTCATTTGCACTCATAAGCTCAACTGACCATCTTTGAGTTTCTGCATATCTTGTATACATTCTAAAAAGATTAGCTGCAAATAAAGCAGCTTCATCTCCACCTGCACCGCCTCTTATTTCTACAAATACGTTTTTCTCATCGTTAGGGTCCTTAGGTAGTAATAGTATTTGAATATGCTTTTCTAATTCTGATTCTCTTTCAGTTAGCATTGAAATTTCTTCAGAAAGCATTTCTCTCATTTCTTTATCACTTTCTTCTGCTAACATTTCCTTATTAGCTTCTAAATCATCTATAACAGTTCTATATTCTCTATAAGCTGTAACTATAATCTCTAAATCAGCGTGCTCCTTACATAGCTTTCTCCATTCGTTTTGATTAGCCATAATTGAAGGATCTGATATCTTTACAGATAATTCATCATATTTATTTTCTATAAATGCTAATTTATCTAATAACATAAATATCACTCCGTACTTTATTTTTTTACATCTCCCTATTATATCATAAAAGGGAGAACTTTATCAACATTTAAAGTATCCCAGTAAAACTCTGTCTAGTCCTGCTAAATCTTTTACTAGTTTTACATTTGAAAATCCTGCCTCTTCCATTAATATTCTTACGTCTAATCCTTGATCGTGGCCAATTTCAAAGGCTAAAATTCCATTTTCCTTTAATGTAAGCTTACTTTCCTCAATAATTTTTCTGTAAAATATTAATCCATCTTCTCCTCCATCTAAAGCTGTATGAGGCTCATAAAGTTTAACATCATCCATTAAATTCTCTATTTCACAAGCTTTTATATATGGTGGGTTAGATACAATAACATCGTACTTTTTACCAATTTTAATCACTTCTTCTAATAAGTTACTTTTTATAAACTTAACTCTATTCTCTAAAGCATGTTTAACTATATTACTTTTTGTAACTTTTTCTGGAATATCAAAATTATCAATCTCATCTACTTTTATATTTTTTCTATTCATTGCTAAAGATATTCCAATAGCTCCACTTCCTGAGCAAAGATCACAAAGATTTATTTCATCATCTTCATTAATAATAGAAAGTATTTCCTCTACAAGGATTTCTGTATCACCTCTTGGAATTAAAACTCCTTCTTCCACGTCAAAGTCAAATCCCATAAATTCAGTTTCTCCTAAAATATACTTTATAGGCATCTTCCTACTTCTTTTTTTAATTAATTCTATATATTCTTTTTCATCTTTATCCGAAACTTCTTTATCTCTATTAGTAATAAGATATATCTTATCTTTTGCTAATACCATACCTAATAATAATTGGGCATCTAACATATAAGTATCTATATTTTGTTCCTTTAATTCCTTAGATCCAATTTCTAAAAGTTCACCTATAGTTTTTTCCTTTACTTTAATACCTTCTGCACTCATAAGTGCTGCTATTGCAACTTCTAATTGAGCATCATCTGGTTCTTTAGTAGTAAGTTCTTGAAGCTTTAATCCAGGATAAGCTATAATTTTAGATAACGTATTTTCACTTTTACCAAGCCATCTTATTAATTCATATGTTATTCCTGAAACTATTGGAATTAACACTATTCTTAGTAAAAGTCGCTCAAAAAAGCCTCCCCATCCAGTAAAACTAAATATTATTATACTCACAAACATAATAAGGAATAGGAAATTAGTTCCACATCTTGGATGAAATCTAGAAAACTCCCTAACATTTTCTACTGTCAATTCTTTTCCTGATTCATAACAGAAAATTGATTTGTGTTCAGCTCCATGATATTGAAAAACTCTGTAAATATCTTCCATCTTACTAATGGAGTACATATATATAAGTAAAATTGACATTCTAATTATAGCCTCTATAAGGTTTAATAATACTGGGCTTAAATTAAGTTCCCCAAATAAAGAAGCTATACCTGTAGGTAAGGCTACAAATAATCCAATAGATAATGCAAATGATAAAATCATAGTTCCACCTACTATTAAATCATTACTTTTATCTCCAAATTTATTTTTCAACCAAATTTCAAACTTTGACTCCTCCTCATCTTCTTCAAAAAAAGAAGCTGAGTAGTTTAAGGTATTAATTCCTGTAACTAATGAGTCCACAAGTACAAATATCCCCCTTATAAAGGGAATATTTAAAAATTTGTATTTTTTAGTTATCGGGACCATTTTTTTCATATCTATTTCTATTTTACCATCTGGCTTTCTTATTGCAGTAGCTTGACCTTTGTTGCCTCTCATCATAACCCCTTCAATTACAGCTTGGCCTCCTACTTCACACTTTTTCATTCTACCACTCTTTCTAATATAAATTCTTTTTATATTTAAAATAACAGTGTCCACATAAAGATTCATATTCAACGTCATTTACATTGTCTATTGCTACTTGTTCCCCTTCAAAGACAAATCTGTTATTTACTTTTCTACCATTTAATACAGCTTTTCTTCCGCATTTGCATATAGTCTTCATTTCTTCTATGCTATGTGCTAATAATAGTAGCCTTATACTGCCTTCAAATCCTTGCATTTTAAAGTCTGTTCTAAGACCATAACAAATTACAGGTATATCTAATACCACAGCTATTTCAAATAAATTATCTATTTGTCCTGATTTTAAGAATTGCACTTCATCAACTAAAATACAATCTATATCACCATTTATTTCTTTATATTTCTTTACCTTTTCTAATATATCGTCTTCCTCATAAATAACAAAATCTACTTTTCTTTCTACACCAAGTCTTGAAACTAATCTTTCTCCACCTTTAGTATCTGTATAAGGTTTAATTAATATAACTTTCATTCCTCTTTCTTCGTAGTTATATGCTACTTGCATAAGGTGAGTTGATTTTCCTGAGTTCATAGCTCCATATCTAAAATATAATTTGCTCATATTTATGTCTCCTTTACATTAGATACATAGATTATAGCATTTTTATTTCTATAAGTAATCAAAAATATTTTTATTATGTATATTCTTGACCATAATATTAAGCTATGATATACTCTAGTAGTTATTTTAGTATTTGAAAGAGGTGAAAAAAATGAGAGAAGGCATACATCCAAAATACAATCACGAAGCTGTAGTTAAGTGTGCATGTGGAAATACTTTTACAACTGGTTCAGTTAAAGATGAACTAAAAGTAGAAATATGCTCTAAATGCCACCCATTCTTCACTGGTAAGCAAAAAATTATTGATGTCGGCGGAAGAGTTGATAAGTTCAATAAGAGATTTAATCTTAACAAATAGAAATTCTGGGAAAGATAATATCTTTCCCATTTTTTCTTTTTATGGAATTAAAAATCTATTTAAAAGGTCAAAATTTATATCTGGATTTTTTATTGCAAACACTACAAAAGCTTGAGTAACATTTGCTACAGTAGGTCTTATTAACTCTGATGTTCTATCAAGTATATCCTCAATTACTCCCTTGCCATTAGATACATTAATAAGCACATTATCTCCAACCATAGGCTTCATATCCTTGTGCCTGAATTTTCCTCTAGCCTTACATTCTATAACTTCATCTTTAGTTTTAACATAGTAAAACCCACCGATTCCTTTTATTATTTTTCCTTCCATAATTCCTCCAAATAATTTTATCTTTATATTTATAATAAACAGATTATGATAAAAAATGCAAATTTTTTTTCATAGATATTATTGTATAATAAAAAGAATCAGCTTTAAAGCTGAT
>NZ_JABUTB010000051.1 GCF_021443865.1 Clostridium sp. | reverse complement strand
AATATGAAAAATATAAAAAAAATTTTAGCAACTATTTTATTAGTATTATTGACATTTACATGGGATATATATTCAGTTAAAGCTGTTACTGATGATAATATTGACAATGATAATGAGTCCATTGATATACTAGAAGAAGATTCTATAGATATATCTTTAGATGATGTCAATATTAATTCTCCTTTAAAGGTATCTGCTAGAAATGCTATTGCAATAGACGCTGAAACTAATGAAGTATTATGGAATCAAAATGGATATGAAATAGTACCAATGGCAAGTACTACTAAAATTTTAACTGCCCTTATAGCAATAAATTATGGTAATTTAGAAAGAAAAGTAACCATAAGTAAAAATGCTTCATCTATTAGGGGCTCAACAGTAGGATATGCAGCAGGTGAAGAAATAACTATGAGAGAATTATTATTTGGATTGATGTTTAGATCTGGTAATGATGCTGCTATAGCTATTGCAGAAGATATTGGAGGATCAATAGAGGGATTTTCTAATATTATGAACGATTTTGCTAAAAGTGTAGGAATAATAGATTCACATTTTGAATCTCCACATGGACTAGATAGTCCAAAACATTATTCTTCCGCATATGATTTAGCAATTTTAACATCAAAAGCAATGGAATATGATATTTTTAGGGAATGTGTTGGAGAAAAGGTAATGTATAAGGATAAGTATAATTTCACTAGAGATTATCAAAACATTAATAAGATATTATATAAAATACCAGGTGCAAATGGTGTAAAGACTGGATATACAGGTGGTGCTGGCAAGTGTTTAGTTTCATCAATAAATCATAATGGTAAAAATATAATAATAGTTGTATTAAACTGTGTTGATAGATGGAATGTAACAGAAAAAATATATAATTATGTTGTAAAGAGTAATGAGTTTATCAATAAAAATAATAAAAAAATATTAGAGGAAGAAAAAGTTGCAGGCCTAGGTAAAATCATAAATGAAGAGGATTTAACTTATGGTTATAAAGAAAGTGATGTTATAGAAGTAGAAGTTTTTAAACCCATAATAGATATAGAAGAAGGGAATATAATTGGGAAGATATCTATTAAAGAGAAACTATATGAAAAAAGCAAATTTCCTTTAATAAGTAACATAAATATAAGTAAAGAAGAATTAGAAAAAATAATACTTGGTGAAAAGTAGAGGTATTTCAATGCCTCTACTTTTTATTATTAAGATTGTAACAAAATAAATTATAATAAATAATCTAATATTGTATAAGAAATCTTTGGAGAGATATAAAATAATGAGGGAAATTGTAGAATGTATTGATTCAGGCACAGAATTTTGTCCGTGTAAGTTAGCTGAAGCAGGTGAATGTATAGTTTGTTCACAATTGCAGGGAAGTTGTTTTTGTGATTGTCTAAACTGGAAGGGGGTTTGTATATATCACGAATTTATTAATAATGATTCTAAAGCTAAAGATGGAAGGAAAACATATAATTGTTTAGTTAAAGAAACAGAACTTTACGAAAAAGATGTATTATTAATTAAGTTTGAAGTCCCTCACAAGTTAGCTATAGATTTAGTAAAAGCAGGTAGCTTTATATTCATTAGACCAGATGAAAATAATGTGTATTTTGATGTTCCTATATCTATATTAGAGTCAGATATAGAAAAAAATATTGTATCTATAATGATAGAAATTAGAGGAATAAAAACAAAAAATTTATTAAATATAAAGGAAGGCAGCATATTAACTATAAGAGGACCTTATTGGAATGGAGTATTTGGCTTAAAAAATTTAAAAACTCAAATAAATAATAACGTATTAGTACTAGCAAGAGGAATAGGAATGGCTCCAATGATTCCTGTAATTAGGAATTTACATCAAAATAATAATAAAATAACATTAATCCTAGATAAATCACCTTATAAAGATAATTATGTAAAAGAGTATTTGAAAGATTATGATGTTGAAATCATTAATGAGGTTCTAATAGATAAAGGGGACATTAGTGATGAAGGGAAAGTATTAATTAAAAATCTATTGTCTGAAAAGAATATTGAATATATTCATATTGCAGGGGCAGACATACTAAGTGTAAAACTAATAGATTATTTAAATAGTATAAATAGAGAAGATATAAAGCTTTCATGCTGTAACAATATAAAAATGTGTTGTGGGGAAGGAATATGTGGAAGCTGTACTGCTAGATTTTCAGGACATAGGGTAAAAAGATTTTGTAAAGTTCAAACAGATCCAAGAAAGGTATTTGAAGGGAGAAGATTTATATGACAAAGGTTATTATTGTTGGGGGAGGATGGGCTGGCTGTGCATCTGCTATAACAGCAAAGAAAGCAGGAGCAGAAGTTCATTTATATGAAAAAACTGATTTATTATTAGGGCTTGGAAATGTTGGAGGCATAATGAGAAATAACGGAAGATGGATAGCCTCTGAAGAATTAATAAATCTTGGTGCTGGAGATTTAATAGATATTGTTGATAATACTGCAAGACATAAAGATATAGAATTCCCAGGTCATAAGCATGCTACATTATATGATGTGAATTTAATTGAAGGTAAGATAAGTAAGTATTTAGAAAATATGGGTATTAATATTCATATAGAAAGCAGAGTTACTGATGTTAAGTTGGAAGATAAAAAAATTAAGGGAATTTATCTTAGTGATGGTAGTTATGAAGAGGGAGATGTATTTATTGAAACTACTGGAACCACAGGACCAATGGGGAACTGTTTAAGATATGGAAATGGTTGTTCAATGTGTATTTTAAGATGTCCAGCATTTGGACCAAGGCTTAGTATAAGTGAAAGATGTGGAGTATCAGATATACAAGGAGAAAGGGATCAGGATTCATTAGGAGCAATTTCTGGCTCATGTAAGTTAGCTAAGGAAAGTTTATCAAAAGACATTGTGGAACAATTAGATAGCACAGGCTGTGTTATATTAGAAGTTCCTGCAGAAGATATTAACTATGATAAGCTTAATGCTAAGGTATGCCAACAATATGCTTTAAAGGAATTTGCAGAGAATATAATTTTATTAGATACTGGACATGCAAAGCTTATGACTACCTACTATCCATTAAAGAAACTAAGAAAAATTAAAGGTCTTGAAAATGCAAAATATGTTGATCCATATGCGGGAAGTAAAGGGAATTCTATAAGATATTTATCAGTGGCTCCAAGAACTAATGATTTAAAGGTAAAGGGAGTAGATAACCTATTTTGTGCAGGAGAAAAATCAGGATTATTCGTCGGTCATACAGAAGCAATAGTTACTGGCTCATTAGCAGGACATAATGCTGTAAGATTAGCTATGGGTATACCACTTTTAATATTACCTTCATCAATTGCAATTGGAGATATAATTTCTTATGCAAATGAAAAAGCTGAAACTAGAGAAGGTAGAAAAAATAGATATACCTTTGCAGGTGCAGAATATTTTAAAAGAATGAAGGATTTTGGTTTATATATTACAGATAAAGAAGAAATAAAGAAGAGAATTAGTAAAGTTAATTTAGATAACGTATTTAATCAAAAATTAGTATAAATAATTAAGCATCTAGTTTGAAACTAGGTGCTTTTTATATACTATAGCAACGTAATACTTAAATAAAATACTCGTAAATAAGTATTAATCAAAAAAAGATAAGTATTATTTAAAAAATTATATAAATAAAATGAATTTTAGATTATTAAATATAAATAGTATGAATAATTTTTTCGTTTTACATATTAATACAAATTAACTGTAATTAAGTAATGTATAATAAATATGTTAAATATACATATACAAAAATTATCTAAACATAAATATATATTATTTAATAAAAATTAAAGGGGTTTTTTTATGGAGACTAACTTAGGTATATCCTTAGAAAAGTTATTGGAACTAGAGATATTAAAGAACTCTAATGTACTTGCTGGAAACGGAGGATTAAAAAATAAAATAACTAAAGTAAATGTTATGGAGGTACCTGATATTATTGAGTGGGTTAGCCCCGGTGAACTTTTAATTACTACTGCTTATTCCATTAGAGATAATGTACAAATATTGGAAGAAATAATTCCAAAATTTAAGGAAAAAGGTGTTTCTGGCTTAGGTATTAAGGTTGGGAGATACGTAAAAGAACTACCAGAAAATATTGTTAAATTAGCAAATGAAATTAACTTTCCAATTTTAGAAGTTCCTCTTAATATATCTCATACAGATATAATTTCAGCTATATTGACTCAAGTTATAAGTGAACAAGCTAGACTTTTAATAGAAATTGAAAGATATAATAAAGAAGCTCTAGAGATTATAATAAAAGGTGGAAACCTAAAGGATATAGCAAAAAAATTATATAATAATATTGGAAATACATTAGCTATATATGAAAACATAGACGATAGACTTGAAGTAATTTGTAGAAATGAAATAAATAAAAGTGAAATTGAAAATATAATATACAAATTTATTAGCAGTCAAAACTACTGTAAAAGACACTATTACGAAGATATAGATAAATTAAATGGACTTGATATAAAAAGGATAACTATACCTATAACTATAAATAATATTGAATATGGTAATGTATTTATATGGATTGATAATAGTGATATAAGTAATTTACATCAAATGATTATTGAATTGTATATAAATATTATAATGTTAGAATTTGCAAAAAAGATTTCTATATATAATATGGAGAGTAATTATAAATTAGAATTTTTTGATGATTTACTAAGCCAAAGCCCAATTAGATTGAAAAGAGCTATTGAAAAAGCAAAAAATTATAAATTTAATATTGATAATAGGTATTGTGTTATAGAGATACTTTTAAGAGCATGGAATGAAGAAAACTTAGAGAACTATCAGAAAGATATTAATAATTTAGTGTTTATTATAAATAGAGTTATTAAGTCATATAAAAGCAATATATTATATGTAGAAAGAGGAGATAGGATTATAATTTTATATGGAAATCCTAAAAGTTATGATCCAGTTAGGATTAAAGAAGATACATTGAGTTTATGCAAAAAGATTTATGCAGAAGCATCAAAGAAAATTACTTCAATGGAAATAATAGTAGGGATAGGAAGAAGCTATTTAGATTTATCACAATTATATAAAAGTCAAGAACAAGCAAAGCTTATTGTTGAGCATTTAAGTAAAGGTACTACTGAATCAATAATTCATTATGATAATTTAGGTATATATAGACTCTTAGCTCATGATGAAATAAAAGGAGAACTTATTGACTTTTGTAAAGATACAATTATGCCACTTATAGAGCATGATAAGCTATATAATTCAGAACTAGTAAAAACATTAAAGCAGTATTTTAAATTTAATGGAAATATGAAGAAAATATCAGAAAATATGTATATGCATTACAATACTATAGTTTATAGAATTAACAAAATAAATGAAATTACAGGATTAGATATAGAAGAAAGTGATAATAGCTTAAATCTACAAATAGCTTTAAAAATATTAGATATAATAGAATAATTTTAATAGTGCCTAGAGGTCAATAAAGAGATTGACTTTTAGGCGTTTTTTTTATTTTGGTAAATGTTTACAAAGAGAATCTATAATCTTTATAAACATTACACAAAGGCTTTCTAATATAATTATAGAATTTTATAAATATAATAAAGTATAAAAACAAAATTATAAAGGGATGAAAAATATGAAGGCATTATTTATAAGTAAGGATTTGTTAGAAGAAATTGAACTTAATACGACAATAATAGCCAAGATTCATTCAATATATAATAATGCATGTAACTTAGAATATAAAGATAACTTAATTACAATCTTAACTAAAGAAAAAATAATATCTCCTATGAGTATAGTAATTGATAATAAAGAAAATTTTGATTTTACAAGGATAGATAGAAATAAAAAATTTGTATTTACAGATGAGTTAGTATTTTGTAGTGATTTAACTTTCAATATTGATTTAAGAATGTGCAAAATATATGATTCAAAGATTGAAAGACTATTTAAATATACTGAAGAAGAAGCACTTTTAAATAATTTAAGTAAGATGAAAGTTGATTTATTTAAATATGGGAAGTTAGATTTTTTTAGTCCATTTCTAGAGGATATTGAAAAACATATTGAAAATAATTTAAATAAAATTTATTTAGAAGATTCTTATAAAAATATGGATATAGATAACAATAAAAGTTATTTATTTATAAAAGATAGGTTCCTAGAATTCTTAAATGCAATTATGAATTATGACATCAATAATATACAAAAGTATGGAGAAAAAATTATTGGTTTTGGTTTTGGATTAACACCATCAATTGATGACTTCATAAGCGGAGTTATGATATCAACTATATATTTATCGTATTATTATAACTTAGATATTAAAAAAATATATGAGTTTAATAATAAATTAATAGAAAAATCAATTAATAAAACTACAAAAGTAAGTAGTGAAATGCTTAAACATTCAGCAAAGGGATCAATAAATATTGGAATAAAGCAACTAATGACTACATTATTAACAGAAGAGGATAATGAAAGATTAACAAATGATTTAAAACAGGTTATTTCCTTTGGAGAAACATCAGGAAGTGATATAGCCTTTGGATTATATATTGGCGCTAGTATTATCACTGATATTAGATATAGGAGGAATTGGAAATGAAATTATGTGTAGATATTAGAAAAAATGTATATTATGATTCAGTAGCTTTAATGATTATTACAAAAGAAGTTAAAAAAATGGATGCTGTTAAAGAAGTAATTGTTGGAATGGCCACAGATTTAAATAAAGAATTAGCAGAAAATTTAAATCTCTCTAATGATGAAATAAGATTATTAACACCAAATGATTTCTTTATATCAGCATATTCAGAAGACCATGATGCTTTAGAAAGAATAATAAATAGAGTAAATGAATTACTTAATTTTAAACAAAAAGAAGAAGAAACAGAAGTAGAAGTTAAAACTTTAATAGCAGCTATAAATCATATGAAGGATGCTAATATGGCAGTAATATCTCTACCAGGAAAATATGCAGCCTATGAAGCAAAGAAAGCTTTAAGTAAGGGACTAAATGTAATGCTATTTAGTGATAATGTAACCATAGAAGAAGAAATTGAATTAAAGAACATTGGAAGAGAAAAAGGACTTTTGGTTATGGGACCTGATTGTGGAACTGCAATAATTAATGGAATTCCTTTATGTTTTGCAAATGTAGTTAGAAGAGGGAATATAGGAATTGTTGGAGCATCAGGAACAGGAACTCAAGAAGTAACAGTGCTTATTGATAAGCTAGGAGTAGGTCTATCTCAAGTAATAGGTACTGGTGGTAGAGATCTAAAAAGTGAAGTAGGAGGAATAATGATGATTGAAGGCTTTAAATCACTTATAGATGATAATTCTACTGATGTAATCGTTTTGATATCTAAACCTCCTGCAAAAGAAGTTTCTGAAAAAATATTACAAATGGTTAAGACTACAGATAAACCAGTGGTAGTTAATTTTATTGGTGGAGATAAAAATCAGATAGAAAAGAGTGGAGCCTACCCATGTATTACCTTAGAAGATGCTGCTCATAAGGCTTATGCATTATCAAAAGGTATAGAACCAATTGATTATGAAGGATTTGAAATGTCAGATAAAAAGATAGATGAAATAGTAAAAAATGAAGTATCAAAATTACATCATTCACAAAAATATTTAAGAGCATTATATACTGGTGGAACATTAGCAGACGAAGCTATGAAACTATTAGGTAAGGATGGATTTTCTATATATTCTAATATTCCTTTATCCCCTGAGTTTAGGTTAGAAGATATTCACATTAGTATAAAAGATACTTGCTTAGACTTAGGTGATGATGACTTTACAGTTGGAAGGCCACACCCAATGATTGATCCAATAGGAAGAGTTGAAAGATTACAAATAGAAGCTTTAGATGAAGAAATTGCAGTTGTTCTTATGGATTTTGTTATAGGATATGGTTCCAATATGGATCCAGCAGGAGAAATGCTGCCATATATTATTGAAGCTAAAAAGAGAATGGAAAGTAAAAATAAATATTTATCAGTAATAGGATATATTTGTGGAACTGATAAAGACCCACAAAGTTACAGAGATCAAAAAGAAAAGCTAGAAGAAGCAGGTGTTATATTAATGCCTTCAAATGCACAAGCAATAAGACTTACTTCAAGAATTCTTAAAGAAATAAAAAAATAAGGAGGTGAAATAAATGTCTTTAATTAATAAGTTATTTGAAAATGATTTAAATATTGTAAATCTTGGTTTAGAAGCCTTTCATAAGGACTTAAAAGAACAAAAATTAAATTTGATACAAAGAAATAATAAAATAAAATNCCACCAAGTGAAACTAGTAAAAAATTAGATTTATTAGAAGATGAAGATATCAAAACCAAGATTGAAAATGCTAATAAAGAGGCTGTAGAAAAATTATTAGCAGCACAGCCTGTTATATTAGGAGTTGGAAAAGCAGGAGAAGATATACCAGGTATGACCAAAAAAACTATACTTCATGCAGGACCACCTATTACTTGGAATAGAATGAGTGAGCCTTTAAGAGGAGCAATTATAGGTGGACTTATATATGAAGGATTAGCATCTAATGAAGAAGAAGCAAGGAATTTAGCTTCTTCAGGAGAAATAATTTTTGATTCTTGTCACCATCACAATACAGTAGGTCCAATGGCTGGTGTAGTTACTTATTCAATGCCAGTGTGGAAGCTTCAAAATAAAGCCTTTGGGAATTATGCTTACTGTACATTTAATGAAGGATTAGGAAAAGTACTAAGATTTGGTGCTTTTAGTGATGAAGTTATTAAAAGACTTAAATGGATAGAAAACATTCTAGCTCCAGTAATTAAAGAGACTATGGAAATTAGAGGTCCTATAGATTTAAAAGGGATAATTGGGCAAATAGTTCAAATGGGAGATGAAGGACATAACAGGAATAAAGCTGGAACTTCATTAATATTTAGAGAACTAGCACCTTATATAGTTAAGGCAAGATTCTCTGATGAAATAAAATCAGATGTTTTATCATTTATTGATAAAAATGATCACTTTTTCTTAAATATTTCAATGCCTGCATGTAAATGTAGCTTAGACCCACTAGAAGATATACTATATAGTACCGTTGTTTATACTATGTCTAGAAATGGAACTGATTTTGGAATAAGAGTAAGTGGAACTTCTAAAGAGTGGTTTACAGCACCTTGTGAATTAGTTAAAGGACTTTATTTTCCAGGATTTGATGAAAAGGATGCAAATCCAGATATAGGAGATAGCTGTATTACAGAAACTGCAGGAATAGGTGGATTTGCAATGGCAACAGCACCTGCAATTGTTCAATTTGTAGGGGGAACACCTAAGGATGCTATTAATTATACAAATAATATGTATGAAATAACTCTTAGAGAAAACAATGCTTATAAACTACCAAATTTAAACTTTAAAGGTACTCCAACAGGGATTGATATGAGAAAAGTAATTGAGACATCAATTCTACCAGTAATAAATACAGGAATAGCTTGTAATAAGGCTGGAGTTGGACAAGTGGGAGCAGGTATAGTTCACCCACCTATAAAATGTTTTGAAGATGCATTAAATGCATTTATAAATAAATATATAAATAATGAACGGGGGATTTAAATGAATATTATTGATGCTTTTAGCAATGTAAAAATGTATGATTTAACTCAAAAACTTAGTCACTTAACACCACCATGGCCAACTTACGAGCCATTAGAAATTAAGTTCTTTAAAAGATTATCTTCAAATGGAGCAAATGGTCAAGTATTGACTCACTCTAATCATGTTGGTACACATTTAGATGGATCTCTTCACTTCTGTACCCATGGAAGAGATATTGCAAGTATTCCACTAGAAGAATTAGTTGGACCAGGAGTAGTTGTAGACCTTTCTGATATAGCAGAAGATTATGGGATTTATACATCAAAAGACATTATGGATAGAGCAGATGTTAGAAAAGGAGATATTCTTATAATAAATACAGGTTATCATAAATATGGATGGGATGAACCAGAGGCTGACGAAGAAAGAGTTATGGTAAGACATCCAGGGCCTACAAGAGAATTTGCTGATTGGTGTAAGGAAATGGAATTTAAATGGATAGGTGTTGACTGTGGTTCTGCGGATCATCCAATGAATACAAAGATTCGTGAATGGTGTCCAAAAGAAGCTAGAAAAGCAGATAAATTCTTAAAATCTAAATATGGAAAAGGCTTAGATGATTTCTTCCCAGAAGACGATTATCAATTTATGCACTATGATTTATTCCCAGTTGATATAATTCATGCTGAAAATCTTGGTGGAGATATAGATAAGGTTCTTGGAAGAAGATTAATAATTGGATGTTTCCCTTGGAGATTTGAAGGTGGAGAATCTTGTATATCTCGTATAGTTGCCTTTGATACTAAGTAAAAATAAAAAAATAATTTTGAGAGGATGTTAAGTTATGATAATAGATAAAATGGAACAAACTTTAAGGCCTGCTGAAAGTAATATGCCTGAATATCCAGCAAAATATATAACTCTAGCTACTGGAGAAAAGATGGTTATACGCCAAATAAAGAGAGAAGAAGTGCCACTAATATTAGAAGCTATAAAACCATTAATGGATGTAGAAAAAGATTTTTATGATATAGTTGCTTCAAGATTTTATTCTGAGTTATTAGGATATTATAGATATAGAGTAAAAGATGAGTATTGTTTAATAGGAACAATAGACGGAATAATTGTTGGTATAGTTAATGGCCGTATGATAGATGAAAAGTCTGGAATGTCTTACCATACAATGACTTTAAAACAAGGATTAAGAATAGGGGCTCAATTATTTGCAGCTAAGATGGAATATCATTTTGATTATTTAAATCAAGAAGAAGTTTGGATAGTAGCAGAAAGTCCAAATGGATTTAAGAGATGGATGATAGAATATGAATTAGAATCAAGACAAGAAGTATGGCATGAATTAGGTGGAGTTCCAACCTATGTTTTAACTAAAGCATTATGGGAAAAACACAAGAAATTTAAATGTACAGGAAGACGTCCAGTTAAAGAAGAATTACTTGAAACTTCATTAAACCCAATCCTTCCAGAAACTTATGCTCAAAAACCAGGATATAGAAGATGCGTGAAGTAGGTATAGTAGGCATCGGACACACTAAGTTTGGTAAATGGTCTGGAGGGACATTTATAGATATGCTTAGTAAAGCTGCAGTAGAAGCTTTAGATGATGCTGGTGTTAAAACTGGAGAAAATCATGGAATAGATCAAGTTTTTGTTGCATCCATGGGTGCAGGAATGGTAAATAGAGTAAGTGGTGTTGCATCTGCTTTAGTAGATACTTTAAATCTAAGACCTGCTATGGCTGATACCGTAGAAAATGGACCAGCTTCAGGTGGCTCAGCAATAAAGCTTGGTTATATGGCAATTGCTAGTGGTATGTGTGATGCAGTTTTAGTTGTTGGTGGAGAAATGATGAGAGTAATAAGTGGATGGGAAGGTACAGATTTTGTTGCAACTATGCTACACCCAGAAGCAGAATATAATTATGGACTAACTCTACCATCATTTGCAGGAATGTTTACTAAATTATGTATGGAGAAATATGGTATAACTGAAAAGGATTTATCAATTGTATCTGTTAAGAATCATGAACATGCGCTGCATAATCCAGTTGCACATATTCATGTAGTTCCAAGTTTATATGCTATTGCTGATGATGAAGATGCTGATGTAATAAATCCTTATGTTGCAGAACCATTAAGATTATATCATGTATGTCCAGTATCAGATGGAGCAGCAGCTGTACTTTTATGTGCTATGGATGTAGCAGATAGATTTAATAAAAAACCTGTTAAGATAGCAGGTATAGGTCAAGCTACAGATACACATGTAGTAGCTGAAAGAAAAGTTCCTACTGATTTATTAGCAGTAAGGCTTTCTGCAAAAAAAGCTTATGAAATGGCAGGACTTAAGCCAGAAGATGTAGACGTGGCAGAATTACATGATGCATTCCAAATTCTCGAAGTAGTTGAATCTGAAGAAGTAGGATTTTTTGAAAGAGGACAAGGACATATTGCAGCACGTAATGGAGAAACAAAAGTTGGAGGTAAAATTCCAATAAATACTTCTGGTGGATTAAAAGCAAAAGGGCATCCACTAGGAGCAACAGGAGTATCTCAAGTTGTTGAATTAGTAAAACAATTAAGAGGCGAAGCTACAGGAAGACAAGTGGAAGGTGCTAAAGTAGGACTTGCAGTTAACTTTGGTGGCTTTGGGAATAATGTAGTTTCAACAATATTAACAAAGGTGGAGGATTAGAAGATGAGTGAAAAGATGTATGCTTATAAATGTACAACTTGTGGAGAAATTCATCATCCAAAGCATTATGTATGTAGAAAATGTGATGCTAGAGAATTTGAAGAAGTTGAACTAGGGGGGGAAGTAACATTATTAACTTATACAAGAGTTTATAATCTTCCAGAAGGTTATATGAAGCCTTATTTAGCTTTTGGAATAGTCAAATTTGATAATGGATTAACTGCTACTGGACAAATTGATTCTGAAGACCTTGAAATAGGTATGAAATTAAATACAACAGTTGGAGTTATAAAAGAAACTGTTGGTAGGGATTGTTATGGTTTCATTTTTAAACCTATAGAATAGAATATATTAAGACGAAGCTTCTATTGTACTACAATATAAATAAAAGTTAGTATAATAGGAGCTTTTAAAAATTAAATGTAATGGAGGGATTAAATTGCAAGAACTTCAGTACTTGAGACCAGAAAGTATAAAAGAAGCCTTAGAACTCTTAGATGGCTATGGCAAGAACTTGAAAATATTGGCTGGTGGTACAGATCTTATTATTGCACTAAAGGATAGATTAATAAACTGTAATTATTTAATGGACATTAAGAATATACAAGAGTTACAAGAAATAAGATATACAGAAGATTCAGGATTAGAAATAGGTGCAGCAGTTTCTTTAAATGAAATAATAAATTCAGAGATTATTAATGAAAAGTATGGAATATTAATTCAGGCTGCTAAAACATTAGCTAATAGTTTACTTAGAAATAGAGCTACACTTTTAGGAAATATATGTAATGCATCTCCTGGAGGAGATATGCTAGGACCTTCTATTGTTCTTGAAGGGAAATTAGAGATTTTATCTAAAACTGGAGGAAGAATAGTACCTTTGAAAGATTTCTTTATAGGGGTTAAAAGAACAGTTTTAAAGGAAAATGAATTGGTTAGTAAAATTATTTTTTCACCTATTAAAGGAATTGGAAAGTATAGAAGAAAGTCAAGAATAAAAGGACATGATTTAGCACAAATTGGTGTTTCCATGTTTTTAAAAAATGATTCTGGGTTAAACGTTTCCATTACAGCAGCTGCACCTGTACCAGTTGTAATTGAAGATTTTAATAACTTAAGAAAAGATGAACTTAAAGATAATATTGAAATTATTGTTGAAAAAATAACAACGTCAATAAAACCAATAAGTGATCAAAGGGCAAGTAAAGAATTTAGAATTGAAATGGCAAGATATTTATCAAATCAGATATTAGAAGAGTTAAGTTTGGAGGGATAAAATGAAAGAAAAATTACATCTATATGTAAATGGAGAAGAAGTTTTTGTAGAAGTGGAACAAAATAAAACCTTACTTTGGTTATTAAGAGAAGCGTTAGAGTTAACAGGAACAAAAGAGGGATGTGGTGCTGGTGAATGTGGGGCTTGCACAGTTATTTTAAATGGAAAAGCTGTTAACTCATGTTTAGTTATGGCATTAGAGGCTGCTGAAGGAAGGGTAGAAACAATTGAAGGTGAAGCTAAAAATGGTAAACTTTCAAAACTTCAAGAATCATTTATTAAGAATAATGGCCTCCAATGTGGATTTTGCACACCTGGAATGATAATGTCTGCAAGAGCTTTATTAAATAGCAATCCTAAACCAAATAGAGAAGAAATAAAAGAAGCTATGCAAGGAAATCTTTGTAGATGTACAGGATATGAAGCTATTATAAAATCTGTAGAAGAAGCTATAAAAGAATAAAATAAGATTATTAAAATTTTTTATAAAGGAGGAATGACTTTGGATTATAATTACGTGGGCAAAGGAGTAACAAGATTAGATGGTATTGAAAAAGTTACTGGGCAAGCTTTATATGTTCATGATATTAAACTTCAAGGAATGTTATATGCTAAGATCAAAACAAGTCCATATGCACATGCATTAATAAAGAATATTGATATATCTAAAGCAAAATCATTACCAGGAGTAAAAGCTGTATTAACTGGAAAAGATGCTTATCAAAAGCTGGGAATATATATGATAGATAGACCAATTTTAGCATGTGATAAAGTAAGATATTATGGAGAAGCTGTAGTAGCTGTAGCAGCTATAGACATAGAAACAGCAGAAAAAGCTATAGATCTTATTGAAGTAATATATGAAGAACTTCCTGTGGTACAAGATGTTGAAGAGGCTTTAAAACCAGATTCACCATTAGTTCATGAAGATATATCTAGTAATAAATGGATGGAAAATGTATTTAGTCCTGTAATAGGAACAAATATAGCTAATCATTTTAAAATAAGAAAAGGAAATCTTGAAGAAGGATTTGAAGAAGCAGATTTAATTGTAGAAAATACATTTACTCAGCCACAAGTACTTCATGTTCCTATGGAAACTCATAATGTAATTGGAAAATGGTCAGTTGGAAATAAAATTAAAGTGTGGAGTAGTGCACAAGCTCCCTTTGCAATAAGAGATTTAATGAGTGTTGCTCTAGAAATTCCAAAGCAAAATATAGAAGTTATAGTTCCATTTGTAGGTGGTGGTTTTGGAGGAAAAGCAGGTATTCATTTAGAACCATTAGTAGTATTGCTTTCAAAAGCTGCAAATGGTAAGCCAGTTAAACTTTGTCCAACCAGAGAAGAAGAAACATCAACTCTTCCATGTAGACAAGGTTTAGTAGCAAAAATTAAAACTGGTGTAAAGAAAGATGGAAAGATAGTAGCAGAGAAAATAGAATATTTATGGGATGCAGGATCTTATGCAGATTATGGAGTAAATATTGGGAGAGCTTCTGGGTATTCAGCAGCTGGACCATATGAGATAGATAATATTAATGTAGACTCATATACAATTTATACTAATCATATTTTTGGTACAGCATATAGAGGATTTGGACATGCAGAGTACTTCTGGGCAGTGGAAAGACAAAGGGAATTAATTGCTAAGGCATTAAATATGGATTCATTTGAATTTAGAATGAAGAATTTACTAAAGCCTGGCTCTAAAACTATTACAGGTGAAATAATAACTGAGAATACAGGCAATGTTAGGGAATGCTTAAAATTAGTTAAAGATAGTATAGGCTTTGGAACTGAAAAGAGTGAAGAAGAAAAGGAAAATGAAAGAAAGACAGGAAAATATAAAGGAAGAGGAATAGCAGTTCTTCATAAAGCACCAGCAATGCCTTCTTGGTCAGCATCATCTGCATTAATTCAAATGAATGAAGATGGCTCAATAAAATTTAATGTTGGAGGTATTGATTACGGGCAAGGAACTTATACAGTTTTAGCTCAAATTATAGCAGAAAGACTTCATATTCCATTAGAAAAAATACATGTAGTTGATGAAACAAATACAGATACAGCTCCTTATGATTGGCAAACTGTAGCAAGTCGTATGACTGTTCTAGCAGGAAATGCCATTATAGAAGCCTGTGATGATTTAGTAAATCAGATATATGAAATAGGTGCAACTGTTCTTCATTCAGCTAAACATGAATTAGCCATAGGTGATGAATGTGTATATGTAAAACAGCATCCAGAAAATACACTTCCTTATAACAAGATAGCCATAGGATATGTTTATTCAAATGGTAATTCAATTGGAGGACCTTTAATAGGAAGAGGTAAGAGTATAGCTCAGGGATTAACTTTCTTAAATCAAGAAACAGGTGAAGGAAGACCAGCATTAGATTGGACATTTGGAGCTCATGGAATAGAGCTAGAAGTAGATAAAAATACTGGTGATATAGAAATATTAAAAATAGCATCTGCTTTTGATGTTGGACATGTTATGAATAAAATGCTTTTAGAAGGACAAGTGGTAGGGGGAATAATTCAAGGCCTTGGTACAGCTTTGAGTGAAGGAATGATTTATGATAAAAAAGGAAGATTATTAACAAGAAATTTTGTTGACTATAAGATCCCAACAATGCAAGATTTGCCGGGGAAAATAGAACTTCATTTTGTTGAAACACCACAACTTGATGGGCCATATGGAGCTAGAGGTTGTGCAGAACATCCTATGATATCTATTACTTCAGTTATAGGCAATGCAATAGCAGATGCTAATGGTGTAGAAATATATGAACTTCCTTTTACTGCAGATAAAGTTTATAGGGCATTAAATAAAAGGTAAAAAATTTAAAAAATATATATAAGGAGAGTGAATTAATGAGACGTACTATTGGTGTAGACGAAAAATTACCTTTACTTCAAACATTGCCATTAAGCTTTCAACATTTAACAGCTATGTTTGGTGCTACTATTCTTGTTCCGATTCTTTTTGGAGTAGATCCAGCCATAGCATTACTTATGAATGGTATAGGAACGATTTTATACTCCTACATTACAAAAGGTAAAATTCCAATGTATCTTGGATCAAGTTTTGCATTTATTTCTCCAGTATTACTAGTAATTAAAGAGTATGGTGACTATTCATACGCTCAAAGTGGATTTATTTTTCTAGGAATACTATACCTTATCCTTTCTCGTATAATTAAATCTGTTGGTACTAGATGGCTAGATATAGCACTACCACCACCTGTTGTAGGTGCAGTTATTGCAACTATAGGTATTGAACTTGGACCTGTTGCAGCAGAACAAGCTGGTTTACTTGGGGGAGCAAGCACAGATGTAATTATTGTAGCAATGTTTACTTTAGGAGTAGCAATTCTCGGTTCTTTATTATTTAGAGGATTTATACAAGTAATACCTATTCTTATAGCTGTTATTGCTGGATATATTTTTTCCTGCTTTATGGGTATGGTTGATTTTTCAGTTATAGCAAATGCCCTTTGGTTTAAGTTTCCTACATTTACTGCACCAAAACTTGATTTTAATGCAATGTTAATTATAGCCCCTGCATGTTTAGTTGTTATAGCTGAGCATATAGGAGACCTAATGGTAACTGGAAATGTTATAGGTAAAAACGTTATTAAGGATCCAGGATTGCATAGATCCTTCTTAGCAGAAGGTATTAGTAATCTTATGTCTGGATGTGTTGGATCACCTCCAAATACTAGTTATGGTGAAAATATTGGGGTTATGGCTATAACAAAAGTATTTTCAGTATGGGTTATTAGAGGTGCTGCTATACTTGCAATTCTATTCTCTATTATTGGAAAGGTATCAGTTGTTATAACAACTATTCCTTCAGCAGTAATGGGTGGAATGACATTATTCCTATATGGTGTAATTATTATATCTGGTATAAGAA
Organism: Clostridium sp.; assembly: GCF_021443865.1. Lineage (GTDB taxonomy): Bacteria > Bacillota > Clostridia > Clostridiales > Clostridiaceae > Clostridium. Next base: position 5,176 of record NZ_JABUTB010000051.1, on the reverse strand, counting down.
TGCTAGTTGAACAACAAGTTGATTATGCTAAGAACTATAATTTAGTGTTAGGTGCTATTACATTTTTAGTAGGAACTTGTGGTGCTACAATTAAAGTTGGAGCAGTAAGTGTTAGTGGAATGGTACTTGCAGCCTTAGTTGGAATGATTTTATCACTTACAATTTATGCCTTCAGTAAAATTGGAATATTAAATGAGGAATATAAAATTAAGTATAGGGATGAAATAGATCAAAGTCATAAGATTGAAGATAGTGAAAATATTAATAAATAGTTAATGGAGGCAGTAAAGGATTTTTCTAATTTAAATTCTGATGCTGTCTTTTTAATTTATTAAAATATAAAAGAACTTATATATTTTTTATCTTAAATAATATACTCGTAAATAAGTATAAAACAAATATAAAGTGGAGAATTTATGAAATAAATGTTAAAATATAAGTATAATTACTAACAAAGGAGGATTTATAATGGACATAGATTTAATGATATTATTTAATGGTTTAATAAGAAACTATGTCAATTTAGGGTTAAGTATAGGGAGCAAAAGTACAGATATAATAAATCAAGAAAATAGATATTTTATTACATTAGGAAAATTATTAGGATATTTTGTTTCAAGCAAAAAGAGTGATGATGGAAACAATGAAATAGATTGGAAGGAATATGAGTTTAATACTATCAGTACTTCTTCAACAAAATTAAATATAATAAGGGAAACAGACTTAACTAAGGATTTATCAGCAATACATAATCTAATACATAATGTTAATCTAAGACCTAACATTAGATATATGCTTATATTAGAGGTTTCATCATTTAATAGAATTGATTTTTTAAATAATATTGTTAGTACCTCCTTAAAGTCTGTTAAGTATGAAGTATTAATAATATATAATGTAAGAGATGTAATTAAAAATATTTTTCACTATAATGCATATTTATTTAAGGATAGTGACACTATTAAGAATAAGATAGGAATTTCATCAGCCGATGAAGAGGGAAATTTAAGGGCTATCTTTAAAGTATAATTATTTAAAGGTGATATATATGGATATTAAAAAAAGTAGAATTTATGAACTCTGGGATATTGATCATAGTAGAGTAGTTAGGTATAAGCAAATTATAAAGAATAATACTTTAAATGAATCACTAGAAATTGAAGGTGATAGTTTGAATGAACTTATAAAAGAAGTGAGAATGCAACTTAATAAATGGAATAACTTATCATAAGGAGAGTGTAATGAATTTAGAATCAGTTAATAATATAAATTTTAAAAATATTATAAATATCAGATTTAATAATATTCTAGATGGTTTTGATAATTATAAATATATAGAATTATCACCAATTAATAGACATATTAATTATGAAGATGATTTTATAAAGGCTTTTGAAGAATTTTATAATATGAATGATGGAAATTTGATTATAGATTTTTATAAAAATAGGTTGAATTATGAGAGTATCAGTTTCATAAAAGATAACTTGAATATTGAAGATAATATATTATTTGAAGAAGTTATTAATGAAGTAAATGATAAGGATATATATTATAAGGTTAATAACAAAAACTATATTAAGTTATTTACAAGATTATGTACAAGAGAGTTATTCTTTATTACATTTTATTTTTATAAATATGAAGCCACAATATGGGGAAACTATAATTTAAAATTTCCTTTATTCTATAATGATATTGAAGGCATTGATGAATACATTAAAATGGCCCAAATAAATAAGTTATATTAAATAATAACATAAATATACCGATAATAACATAAACATAGTTATTATTAGTTGTAGGTGGATTTATGTATAAAATAAAAGGTGTTTTTAATAAGTTAAATAAAGAAAATACTAGTGATGAAAAAGAGAGCAATGAAGATTTAATTTGTTTTGTTTGTAACAGTGTAATAAAATATGGACAAGTATATATAAGTGATGAAGAATTAAATATTTATTGCTCTGAAAAGTGTTATTTAAAACAATTAAACTCAAAATATTATTAAAAAATGGTACATAGAAGTATGTACCATTTTTACATTGTAATTTTAGTTTTATCTTCTTCCAAATTGTTAAATAAATATATAGTTGATAATCTTAATTTGCCATTTTCTAATATTCTTAAAAACCATTGTATATTAGAATTAATAGATGATGAGATAATAGAATTCTCTTTACTATTAAAAGGCTTTAAACGAGGATAAATAGTAGTAGAATAATCATAATTTTCTAAAGCTACTATTATACTATATTCGTAATTTGTACATAAATCATTTAAACTTTTTAAGTTTATGACTAAAGAATTATCCTCTATTTTAGAAGCACACCTAAGAACTTCACGTGTCTTTATATTTTTTAAAAATACAGAAACAAATTTATAGCTGCTTAAATTAATATTTTCAAATTTAAGGGTTAAACAGCAATCTTTTAATGAATAAAAATTTATTGATTTTTCAATTGAATTAAAATAAAAATGGTTTATTTCGTAATCTTCAATATTAAATTGTTTTTTCATAGCTCCTCCTTGGAAAATAATATATAAACTATAATATTTTTATTGCTATGAAAAGATGATAATATTAAAAAATTTATTTTAACATATTAATCATAGTATCTAAAGTAGCTTTTGTTTTATTTAAATTGTTAATATAGTCAGCAATATGATTTTTATAATATTCTATACCACTATCAGTAATAGAATATATTTTTTTACTTCTTTTATTTAAAAATTCATCTCCAGTCCAAGTACTTGTAACATAGCCTTTTACTTCAAGATCGTACAGAGTTTCATATATTGTGCTAGAAGATACTGGAAATGGTAAAGATGTAGAAGAAAATTTATTTCTAAATTCTTCAAGTACTTTGTTTCCGAAAATAGTATTTCCTTTAGCCAATTCTTTTAGTATATAAAAACTATATAGCATTTTAGTATTTACAACATTTCTAGGGGCAACTAATCTATTTCTTTTTTCCATATAAATACCTCCTTATAAAAGTATATTAACATAAAGAAACAGTTTTTACAATTAAATAAAATATTCTTAAATAATATACTTGTAAATGATGAAAAAATTAATAAAAATAATAAAAGTACCAAAATAAAAACAAAGGAATAGTATATAGTAAACAAAAGAGTAGGAGTTGATAAACATGTCAAAAAGAAGCAGATGTTGCTGTAGTAACAATTGTAGAGGCTGCGGTGGTGGATTCAACAATTGCGGATGTGGCGGATTTAATAATTGCGGTGGCTGTGGATTTAATAACTGTGGCTGCGGTGGATTTGGTGGTGGCTTTGGTGGCTGCGGTGGATTCGGTGGCGGTTGTGGATTTCCATTATTATGGTTATTGTTACTAGGTGGATGTTGGTAATAATGTAATAAAAGGATGCATTAATTTGCATCCTTTTATCTTATGTAATTAATAGTATATAATAAAGTAAAGATAAAAAGAATGTGTTAAAATATATTAGAGGTGAAAATATGCTCGATAAGAAATGTTTTTGTGAAAAGTGTAAAAAAATTCAACCTATAATTATTAGAAGAAAAAAAGAAACTAAGGATTTTAATATAGGCAAAGTAACTTATAATAAGTTATACGGAACTTGTGTTGTATGTGAAGAAGAAGTATATTCTTTTGAATTATCAAAAAAGAATAAATTAGAATTAGAGAAAAAGATAAAGGAATTAGAAGATGAATTAACAATATTAAAAATAATTGAAGACAGTAATTCAGGTCTTTTGGAAATACAAGAAAGTGATAAAGAATTAATTAAAGAACTTGAGAATATTCTTACAAATAAAAATAAAGGAAAATAATTAGTTATTAAACTTCTATAAATTTAATATAATATGTGTATAGCATGTATTCCTAGGAGGAAATTATGTTGGATTTACTTGTTTATTTAGATGAGTTATTAATTAAAAATTTAAACTCAGTAGCATTAAATGGGTATATTGATATAAGAACATATAGAAGAATTAGAGATAGAACAATAGGAGGAAATGCTAGAATAAGTGATAGAAGTTCAAATGCATTAGATTATAAAAATCAAAAGGATAAAATATCTGGATATAAAAGTAGGCATAATATATGTGAAGAACATTTTCAAGATGGTTCAGAAAGATCTTTAGGACTAGAAGGCAGAGATTTTGATAGAAATGAGCAAGAAATAAAGAAGATAACTACAGTATTTACTCTTCATAATGACTTAATAACTAACATGTACAAAAATAAAAACGTTATAAATGCTATAAACTTTAAATCAGTAGAAGACCATAATATAAAGGTTGGAGATTATATCGAAATAACTGGGTGTGTTCAAGAAGTTTCTATTCCATTATATATAGATACATTAATAGAAAGTTTAAGTTGTTATGGAGTTGATTTTTTAAATGCATATCTTGATAAAGAAAAAGATATTGCCAAAGTTTTAGATTTTGGAATTATTACTAGGCTATTAGAAGGTTTAAAAAATAAAATCACTAAAAATGGAACTACTGATTTGGTTTTAAAGAATTCTGATACCTCTATAGTTCTAGCAATTAATGAAAATAATTTTGTTAATAATGGATATAATACTTTTGATTTTATTCAATGTTCTTGCAAAATATTTGGTAAAGTCATGATGATTAAAGAGGATGATGATAAATGTATCAGTTTATTAAGAAAGTCCTCCCAAGAAGAGTATTATGAAAAAGTTTTACAATCAATTGAACCATACTTAAACATACTTAGATCTAAAAATATAATTTTACCCAAAAGACCTAAATGTAATATAACGGGTAAAATGATAATGATTTTACCTATAAGCATATGTATATAAAATTATATATGCTTATTATTTTTATAGAAACACTAGTACATTTGTTGTATAATAATTACTTATGAAGGAAGTTTAAAATATAGAAAAGGGGCAGATATATGAAAGTAGGATTTGATCATAAAAAGTATTTAGAAGAACAATCTAAATATATTTTAGAAAGAGTAAATAATTATGATAAGTTATATTTAGAGTTTGGTGGAAAACTAATGTATGATCTACATGCAAAAAGAGTTTTACCAGGGTTTGATGAAAATGCTAAAATAAAACTACTTCAAAAATTAAAAGAAAAAGTTGAAGTTGTTATTTGTGTTTATGCTGGTGACATAGAAAGAAATTAAATAAGAGGGGA
>NZ_JABUTB010000050.1 GCF_021443865.1 Clostridium sp. | reverse complement strand
TCGAACCCACAACCAACGGTTTTGGAGACCGCTACTCTACCAATTGAGCTATACCCCTTTACGTGACAATAAATATTATAACTTATGTATATCTAAAAATCAACTACTAATATTACTTTTATTTTTTTAATTCCTCAAGAATATTAATAACATTTTCAGTTAATACATTTATTTCACCTTCAGAGCTTAGACCAATATAACTATATTCTTTTTTCATTTTACTCTTTAACTCATTTAAATTATCAACATCTTTGTCGTAAATAAATATATTTTTAGTTAATTCTTCATCTATTTCTTCATCAGTATCCTTTAGTTTAATTATTTGAATACCTAAATCTCTAAATAAATAATCAAACTTATCTGTATTAGTAAATATTTTATAATCCTTATATTTACTTAATTCTTCTTTAGATTCACTTAAGAACTTATCTAGTTCTTCAGTTACTTTCTTATAATTCTCTTCATAAAAACTTCTATTTTTAATATCTCTTTCTTGTAATGAAGTTTTTATATTGTACAATGCTATTTTATATTCATTAAATCCTAATAAATAATATGGATTTTCTTCACTTTCCCTTGATAAAGCCTTTAAAATAGTTCTTATTCCTCTACTAGCATTTATAACTCCTACATTAGAATTTTTGGAATTATCTAATACAACATTTATCCACTTCTCATAACCTAAACCATTATATATAAACAGGTCCATATTTAATACATTATTTATAGTATTTTCACTTATATTAAAATCTTTCATTTCCTTTTCACTAGTAAATAAATACTCTACACTATGTTTATCTAAGGTTAAAGCTTTAACCATGTTATACATTTCTTTATTTACTGTTAATATATTTAAATAAGTATCTCTTTCTTCATCTAACTCATCTGTTGGATTTGCCATAAGAGGATTATAGGAAAATGTTAATCCAAAAAATAATATAGAAGTAAAAATAACTAAAGCATATGTTAACTTCTTCATGTTAATATCCTCCTGAAAATTATAATAATCTAATTATATATCTATTGTATCTTATCATGAGTAAAAAAGAATTACAAATCTTTTACATATTAGTGACAAGTTAAATTATGTATATATTTTTACCTTTCCTTTTTTCTTCATTTTAGATAGAATATATATTAGTATAAATTCCTTGGAAAGGAGATTTCAAATGAATTTTAATGTTAATAATATAGAAGAAACAACTAATCTTGGATTTGCTATAGGTAAATTATTAAATCCTGGTGATATAGTTTGTTTAACTGGAGATTTAGGAACGGGAAAAACTCATATAACTAAAGGAATAGCAAAAGGTTTAGATATAAATGAATATATTACTAGTCCAACTTTTACTATAGTTAATGAATATGATTCAGGTAGAATTAAATTATATCATTTCGATGTTTATAGAGTAAGTGATCCTGATGAAATTTATGCTATAGGCTTTGATGATTATATTTTTTCAAATGGAGTTTCTATAATCGAATGGGCTAATTACATTGAAGAAATATTACCTAATGAATACTTACATATACTAATAGAAAAAGACTTATCTAAAGGAGAAAATTATAGAAATATTACTATTACTCCTTACGGTGAAAGATATAATTATATAAAGGAGTTAAACTTATGATAGTTTTAAGTGTAGATTCAGCCTCAAAAGTAACTACTGCCGCTCTTTTGGATGAAAATAATTTAATTGCAGAATACACAATTAATAATAAATTAGAGCATTCAACTTTAATTATGGATATAGTTGATAAACTTTTAAAGGACTCTAGCCTAGATATTGATGATGTAGATGGATTTGTAGTTTCAAAAGGTCCAGGTTCCTTTACTGGATTAAGAATCGGAATGGCTACTGTAAAGGGCTTAAGCTTTGGTTCAAATAAACCTTACATAAGCATATCTAGTTTAGATGCCCTTGCTTATTCTCTTGTAAACTTTAATGGAATAATATGTCCAATAATGGATGCCTTAAGAAGCAGTGTTTATACATGCCTTTATAAAGGAAATAATGGAAGTTTAGAAAAATTAATAGACTATTCAGCTTTAGAATTAGATGAATTAATAGATTTATTAAAAGAAAAAGGTGAAGATGTTATTTTTACTGGAGATGCAGTAAATAAACATAAGGATTATTTATTAGAACATTTGCCTAATGCTATTTTTGCTCCAAATCATCTAAGTATTATAAGAGCTTCTTCCTTAGGAGAATTAGGCATAAAAATGTTATTAAATAATGAACAAGATGATTTAAATTCATCTCCATTTTATTTAAAGAAGCCTCAAGCACAGAGAGAATTAGAAAAAAGGTTAGCATTAAAAAATGAAAATAACTTATAATTTAATGACTGATAAAGATGTTAAAGGAATCTTTGATATATCAACTTCTTCCTTTTCTACACCTTGGAGCATAGAATCAATTAAAAGGGAATTAAATAATCCTTTAGCAAAATATATAGTTGCTAAAGATGAGAATGCAAATTCAGTTATTGGTTTTGTTGGTGTATGGATAGTAGTTGGAGAAGCAAGCATAACTAATATAGCTGTAGAGCCTAACTATAGGAAGCATGGAATTGGTTATAAATTATTAGATTCCTTAATTAATTTATGTAATGATTTAAACTGCACTTTAATAAATCTAGAAGTCCGTGCTTCAAATTATGCTGCTCAAGGTCTATATAAAAAAAGTGGATTTACAGTTGATGGTCTTAGAAAAGGCTATTATGAAGACAACAAAGAAGATGCTATCCTAATGACAAAATACTTAAATATTTAATATAATAAAAAAAGATGCTAGTTGTGATATATTAATTTTAAAATCACATAGCATCTTTTTTATTTATGTTTTTCTAACTAACTTCTTCTAATAATGCATTATCAATTTTTACGTCTTTTTTGGTCATAAATTTAATTAATATAATCCCAGTTATTAGTGATGCAATTAAATCACTTAATGGTTGAGCTATCCAAACTCCATTTACTCCTAAGCCAAACGTTCTTGGTAAAATCGTAATAAATGGAATTAGTAATATAACTTGTCTTAATAAACTTAGAATCATTGCTGTTTTTGCTTCGCCAATTGATTGAATATAGTTTGATCCTGTAATTGATATTACAGCTACTGGTAACATCATTAAGTATATTCTTAATCCCTTAACAGAAACATCCATAAACTTTGGATCCTTATTAAATATTCCTATTATAGCTTCTGGGAAGCTTTGAACTACTATAAATGCTAAAACTAATATAATAGTTGCAACTATTAAGGATAATTTGTATGCTTCTTGAGCTCTTTTTTCTTGTTTAGCTCCATAATTAAATCCTATTATAGGTTGAGCTCCTTGATTTATCCCAAAGATAGGCATTAAGCACATAAGACTAACAGATGATATTGTAGCCATTGCACCTATGGCAATATCTGTTCCAAAAGTTTTAAGTACGTTATTAGCAATTACTTGAACTAAGCTAGCAGCAATTTGCATAGCAAATGGTGATACACCTATTGCTAATATGCTTAATACTATACTTTTATTTAATCTTAAATTTGATTTCTTAAGCTCTAAGTTAGATTTACCGCTTACATAATATCTAATAGCTATTAAAACTGTTACTAATTGTGAGATTATAGTTGCTATAGCAGCTCCTTGAATACCCATATTAAACACAAAAATAAATATAGCATCTAATACTATATTAGTTAAGCATCCAACAACCATGCTTGTAGCTGCAAGTTTTGGGTTTCCGTCACCTCTAATAGTGTTATTTAAAGTAAATCCCACTACATTAAATACTGTTCCTAATAAAATTATGTAGATATATGATTTAGCATAATATAAAGTATTTTCACTTGCTCCAAATTTAGTTAAAATAAAATCTCCAAAAGCAATTCCAATTATAGTTAGGAATACTGCAATTATTATAGATAGGGTTATAGCATTTCCTATTACCTTCTCTGCATCATCTTTTTTACCTTGTCCCATTTTAATTGAAATGGTGGTAGTTGCACCTATGCCCACTAACATACAAAATCCTAAAACAATAGTAGTTATAGGTAATGTTACACCTACACCTGTAATAGCTAATGAGCCTACCCCCGGAATATTTCCTATAAATATTCTATCTACTACATTATATAAAGCATTAACTAACATACCAATAATAGCTGGTACTGAATATTTTAATAGTAATTTACTTATCTTTTCTTTTGCCAATAATTCTTGTGTACTCATTAAATTACAATCCTCCTATATAAACTTTTTTAATTGCTCTGCTGTTGTACCCTTATCAATTTTTAAATTTAGTGCTAAGTCCTCTTGCCTTACTCAATCTTTTTTATATAACTCCATAAAAAAATTAAATTGCCCATATCCTAATCATAAATGGAATAACTCCTTTTTAAAAAATATATTCCCCATTCTTTGAATTTCTGATATATATTTAGCTATATTTTCACACTCTAAATCTTTCATAGCAAGCTCCTAAATAACTAAATTGAATACTTTTAATATATAATAATATAGTTGCATTCGCAACCATATTATTATAGCATATTAAAAATAAATTTAAATATAAAAAAGAGCTGTATAAACAGCTCTAAATTCTATCTTCTATTTAAATGGAACTAATATTCCTTTTCTTCTACTACTTAAATTTGAATCTACATGGAAAATTGATAATGACACTTTCTTATATAAAACATAAGTTATTCCACATACCATTATAGATTTTATACCATTGAATGGTAAAAGACCTATAGTTACATATTGAATTGTTTCGCTTGGCGCCATTTTCATTCCGTATGCTGGTAATAGGAAGTATACATTAGCTATAATTGCTATGATTTCCATACTTATAGTTCCTAATATCATTCCAAGTAAAGCTGATTTCTTGCCCTTATTTTTGTTATAAACCCATGCTGCTGGAGCAACTAGAGAAACTCCTACTATAAAATTAGCCATTTCTCCAACAAAACCTGTTCCTGTTCCTTTAACAATTAAAATCAATAGATTTTTTAGTAATTCCACTAATACCCCTGCCATAGGTCCAAAAGCAAAAGCTCCCATAAGTGCTGGAATATCGCTTAAGTCAATTTTAAGCCATGGAAATGGTAAAAAAGGTATTGGAAAATCGAAATACATAAGTACCACTGCTATGGCACCTAAAAGTGAAATTTTAATAAATTTGTTTAGATTTTTGTTTTGTTGATTGTTCATTTTAATTCCTCCCAAAAGATATCCCCTGGGGCATGGGTTAGTTACTTAACTCTGATAGTAATTTAACAACTTTCTTTATAATTTTACATATTTCACATAAATAAAAAAATCCCTAATGTAAAATCACATCAGGGATTAAAAATCATAAGAAATAAGATTTGCTAAATTAAATACATAATAAGCATATCTAACACCTTACCTTCTTTCATCCAGACTATACTGTCGGCCTCGGAGTTTCACCGAATCATGCTAAAACTAGCGCGCGGGCTATACCGCCGGTGGGGAATTACGCCCCGCCCTGAAGATAATTTATTTATATTATTATTATATTCCTATTTATAATTAGTTGCAAGTAAATTTTTTAACAATCTTCTTCCTTTATTCCTTTCATAGATAAGGATATTCTATTTCTTTTGCTATCTACTTCAAGAATTTTCACTTTTACTATATCTCCAACTTTAACTATATCTAAAGGATGCTTTACAAACCTATCTGCCATTTGACTTTTGTGAACTAATCCATCCTGATGAACTCCAATGTCTACAAAGGCTCCAAAGTCTGATACATTTCTTACGGTTCCCATTAATACCATACCTTCACTTAAGTCTTTTAAATCTATTACACCAGTTTTTAAAATAGGCTTTGGCATCTCATCTCTAATATCTCTTCCGGGCTTTTTAAGTTCTTTAATAATATCTCCTAAAGTAAGCTCTCCTATATCTAAATCTTTAGATATATTTTTCACTCCTTTTTCCTTAACTCTTTCATCTATATCATTAAGATTATTTTCTTTTAAGTCATTACTACTATAATTTAGTAAAGCTATTAAATTTCTTGCTACATCATAGGATTCTGGATGCACTGATGTATTATCTAGTGGTTCTTTACTTTCCATAACTCTCAAAAATCCTGCACACTGTTCGTAAGCCTTCTGTCCAAGTCTCTTTACTTTTAAAAGTTCTTTTCTGCTTTTAAATCCACCAACTTCATCTCTATAAAGAACAATATTATTAGCTATACTTGAATTAATACCTGCTATATAAGTAAGTAATGATGGTGTTGCAGTATTTAAATCTACTCCCACCTTATTTACTGAATCTTCTACTACTCCAGTTAGTGATTCATCTAGCTTTTTAGGTGTAACATCATGTTGATATTGACCAACACCTAAGGCTTTTGGATCTATTTTTACTAGTTCTGCCATAGGATCTTGCAATCTTCTACCAATTGATATAGCTCCTCTAACAGTAACATCTAAATCTGGATATTCCTTAGTTGCAAGCTCTGAAGCTGAATATACTGATGCTCCCGCTTCTGATACTATTACATAAGAAACCTCTTTACCAGTTTCTTTTTTTATTTCTGATATTACTTCTGATATTACTTCTTCAGACTCTCTAGATGCAGTTCCATTTCCTAATGAAATTACTTCTACATTATGTTTATTAATTAATTTTTTTAATACTTCTTTAGTTTCTTTTACTTTATTTTGTGGTGCTGTTGGATATACTGTAGTATTTTCTAAGAATCTTCCTCTACTATCTAATACAGCTATTTTACATCCTGTTCTAAATCCTGGGTCATATCCAATTACAACCTTCCCCTTAATAGGTGGCTGCATAAGTAATGACTTTAAGTTTTCTTTAAATATTTTTATTGCTCCATCTTCACCCTTATCTGTTAATTCATTTCTAACTTCTCTTTCTATAGATGGATATATTAATCTTTTTAATGAATCTTTAATTGCAATTTTTAAATATTCATCAGTAGTATTATTTCCTTTTAATATTTCTTTCTCTAGATAAGATATTATCTTATCTTCATTAACAGTTATCTTAACATTTAAGACTTTTTCCTTTTCACCTCTATTTATAGCTAAAATTCTATGAGGTGGTATTTTAAATACATCTTCGCTATATTCATAATACATTTCAAAAGGAGTATGTTCATCACTTTGTCCCTTTGATTCAATTTTACCTTCTTTAAATACTAAACTTCTTATCCATTTTCTATATTTAGCTTCATCTGATATTGATTCAGCAATAATATCTAAAGCTCCATTTATAGCATCTTCTTCAGTAATTACTTTCTTTTCTTCGTCTATATAATTTCTAGCTTCTTCTTTTATATCACCTTTAAATTGTCCAGATAAAATAAGCTCTGCCATAGGCTTTAATCCCTTTTCTAAGGCAATTGTTGCTCTTGTTCTTTTCTTTTGTTTATAAGGTCTATAAATATCTTCAACTTCTGTTAAAGTTAAAGCCTTTTCTAAAGATTTTTGAATCTCCTCTGTTAATTTACCTTGTTCATCTATAAGTCTTAATACATCTTCTTTTCTTTCTTTTAAATTTCTAAGATAAATTAATCTATCTTGAAATTTTCTTAAGACTTCGTCACTTAATGCTCCAGTTTGTTCTTTTCTGTATCTAGAAATAAATGGAACAGTATTGCCATCATCAAGTAATGTAATAACATTATTTACTTGAGTTAAACTTATTCCAAGTTCCTCTGCTATTCTTCCTACTATATCAACCATAGGTTTCCTCCTAAAAAAAATCATACTATTATTATAATACAATTTTATGTTTTTATATATTGTCATCTTGATATTATGTAAAATTAAGTATATAATTATAATTGTAAAAATTTTACAGTAGGGTGATGTTATGAATAGACTTTCTATATTTATTAATAAAATAATTAACATACTTCTCGTATTTTTCATAATTATTATTATTTTAAATCAATACTATATAATAGAATTTTCAAATACTCTTAAATATATACTTTACTTCTTAACTTTAATTTTAATTCTTATTTCTTCTACTAAAGAAATAATAGTTAGCAAATCAACCTTAACAAAATTTATAAATTGTATAATTTTGTTTAGCTTTATTGTTGGAGGAGTTTTCTCTATACTTTCTAATAAAGTAAATACTTCAATTTATATATGTATATTATTTTCCTTTACAAATGGATTTATTGATCTTATATATAAGAAAGCTTAATCTTTTTAAAATTTATATTTGTTATATTTTAAAGCCTTAATTAATAGTATTAACTATAACTATTTTTTGAGGTATTTTTTATGAAGAAAAAATTAATTTATTATGTATCACTAGTTATTACAATTGTTTTATTATCTCTATCATTATTTTCAAATTTTACATATTCACCATTTAACGCTGATAATGTAAAGAAACGTATAGCTATACTATCCTCAGAAACATATGCTGGTAGACTTGCTGGTAGCAAAGAAAATTCTTTAGTTGAAGAATTACTAAGAATAAACTTTCAAGATAATAAACTTACTCCACTTAATGATAGCTATAAGGAAAGCTTTAAAGTTATTTCTCCAGTAAATAATAATAGTACTCCTTATTTAAAAATTTCTTATGATGATGGATATGAAGAAAATCTAAAATATGGTGTTGATTTTAAGGAAGATATGATTAATTTCAAAAATACAAAAGTAACCTTTTCTAACGAAGATAAAATAACTATATTTTCTAATTACATTGAAGTAAACACTAAGGATGGGAAATTTCTTTTTCATTTAGCTCCTAATAATGATTTTTCCTTTAGAAGTTCATTTATAACTGATTTTCCTTATGATATGCTGATATTAATAAATACTGACAGCTATAATAAACTCATAAGTTCTTTACGAGATGGAGCTGAAATCTCTATTAATATTCCTTTTTCTACAGAGGAAAAGGAAATATTTAATATAGTTGGAGTTATTGAAGGAACATCTAAATCTCTTCCTCCATTAGTTTTAACTGCTCACTTTGATCATTTAGGTGCAGATGCTCTTAATAATATTTATGGAGGAGCATTAGATAATGCTTCTGGAACATCTTTTTTACTTGAACTTGGAAGATCTCTTGCAACCTATGGTAAGCCAAAAAGAGATATAATTTTTGTTGCTTTAAATGCTGAAGAATTTGGTCTTTTAGGTTCTAAAGCCTTTGCAGAAAAAAACTTAAGCAAATTAAAAGACGCTGAAGTTATTAACTTTGATATGATTGGAAGTGATGGTTTTCCACTTACTTTAATGTTAGGTGCAGACTCTAAAGATAAAGAATCAAAACTTCTTGAATCTATTGAAAAAATAGCTAAAAAGAATAATATTTCTACAAAAGTGGCCTATGAAAATTCAAGTGATCATGCTAGTTTTAATGATTTAGGTATAGATGCCCTTAGTTTTTGTCATAGTGATTTAACTAGAATCCATACACCTAATGATACTATAGAACATATTAGCTTAAATGCAATTAATGATGCTTATAGTGTAATAGAAGATAAAATTTTTGATTCTTCCTACAGTATGACAACTAAATTTTTCTATGGTAAAACTTCAATCTTTATATTTTCAATTTTATTTGGATTCTTAGTATCTGCTCCATTTATTACTTATATGAAAAAAAGAAAAATAAATTAAAGGAGCTGCATAAAGCAGCTCCTTAAAAAACTTATTATTTATTATTTTTTAGATATGCTGTAATAAAATTATCTATTTCACCATTCATAACAGCATTTAAATTAGCAGTTTCTTCATTAGTTCTATGATCTTTAACCATATTGTATGGATGGAATACATAAGATCTTATTTGGCTTCCCCATCCCATATCTTTAAGTTCACCTGTTAAATCTTCAATCTTATCTTTATGAGCTCTTTCTTTTAACTCAATAAGCTTAGATTTAAGCATAGACATAGCCGTATCTTTATTAGAGAATTGGCTTCTCTCACTTTGACATTGAACTACTATTCCAGTTGGTAGATGTGTTATTCTAATAGCCGATTCTGTTTTATTAACATGCTGTCCCCCAGCTCCACTAGCTCTATAGGTATCTATCTTCAAGTCTTCACTTCTTATTTCAATATCTTGATCCTTAGTAAGTTCAGGCAATACTTCTACAGATGCAAAGGAAGTTTGTCTCTTACCATTTGCGTTAAATGGAGATATTCTTACAAGTCTATGTACTCCCTTTTCTGCTTTTAGATAACCATAAGCAAATTCTCCTTTTACTTCTAAAGTAACACTTTTTATTCCTGCTTCATCACCTTCTAAGTAATCAATAGTTTGAACTTTAAAGCCTTTCTTTTCGCACCATCTAGTGTACATTCTTAATAACATTTCAGTCCAATCATTGGCATCAC
The DNA here is from genome assembly GCF_021443865.1 of Clostridium sp. Classification (GTDB taxonomy): domain Bacteria; phylum Bacillota; class Clostridia; order Clostridiales; family Clostridiaceae; genus Clostridium. The sequence continues at coordinate 4,079 of NZ_JABUTB010000050.1, read as the reverse complement.
TTCCACCTACACCTGCATGTAGTGTTAATATGGCATCATTTCTATCATATTCTCCAGATAATAATGTCTCTATTCTATATCCTTCAGTATCTTTCTCTATACTTCTTATTTCATTTATAACTTCATTAATAGAATCCTCATCATTTTCTTCTATTAATTCAGCTAATATTTCTACATCTTCAACTCTTGTAACTAATGAATCGAATTTATCTATTTTATCTTTAATTCTTTTGCTTTCCTTAGTAACTTCTTCAGCTCTCTTTACATCTTCCCAAAAGCCTTGTTCTTGCATTTGTAAGTCTAATTCTTGTATTTGTTTTTCTAATGCTTCCTTGTCAAAGAGAAGCCCTCAATTCTTCTATAAATTTCTTAATATCATTAAGCTTAGCTAATTCTGCTTCTAACTTAATTATCATAATATCACACCTTTTATAATTAATAATGCGTAATGCATAATTGCTGATGAAATTCAGTAAACTGAATTTCTTTATTATTAGTTTCTTTAGTTAAGAATGAATAGATAGGAGTTAAGGAAAAAAACTCCCAAGGGAGTTTTTTTCAATTTGTAATTTGGAACAAATTACTTCCTTAACTATTCACTATTACTTCTTACTTTTTCACTGTGCGGCAGCACATTACGCTTCTCTTCCACAGCAGTTTTTATATTTCTTTCCGCTTCCACATGGACAAGTATCATTTCTTCCAACCTTATTTTCATTTCTTACAGGTTGTTTCTTAACATCTCCTTCATCTCCACCATGGCTTGCTGAAGTTTCTTCTGCTACTCTTTCTCTTTCAACAGGTTTTTGTATTTGAATATGATATAAGTATTTAACTGTATCTAACTTTATTCCTTCTATCATTTCGTCAAACATAGCACTACCTTCCATTTGGTATGCTTGAATTGGATCCATTTGCTTATAAGCTCTAAGTCCAATTCCTTGTTTTAAGTGATCCATATTATCAATATGATCCATCCACTTTTGGTCAACTACTCTTAGAAGTATAACTCTTTCAACTTCTCTGAAGTGTTCTTCACCAAATTCTTTTTCTTTTTCATGATAGATTTTTTGTAATATATCTAATAATTTCTTTATAATTTCATCATTAGATAAGTTAGCTAAATCTTCTACCTTAACTAGTTTATGTGGTAGGCATATATCTTCTAAGTATTGAATTAATTTTTCTATTTCTACTTCTATACTATCTGTTATGTTGTCTAAATGTCCTTTAACCGCATCCGTAACTATATCTATGATCATTTCATTTATTTGATCTCTTAAATCTTTACCTTCAAGAACCTCTGATCTTTGTTTATAAATAATTTCTCTTTGCATATTCATAACATCATCATAACCTATAAGGTTCTTTCTTATATCGAAGTTATTACCTTCAACCTTCTTTTGAGCATTTTCTATTGCTTTACTTACCATTTTATGATCAATAGCTTCGTCTTCTTCTAAGCCTAATTTATCCATTACGCCTTGAATTCTCTCTGATCCAAATATTCTCATTAAATCATCTTCAAGAGAAATATAGAATACTGATTCACCTGAGTCTCCTTGACGACCTGATCTACCTCTTAACTGGTTATCTATTCTTCTAGATTCATGTCTTTCAGTACCTATAATCTTTAATCCACCAGCTTCTTTAACACCTTCACCTAACTTAATATCTGTACCTCTACCAGCCATATTAGTAGCTATTGTAACACTACCTAATTCTCCTGCATGAGATATGATTTCTGCTTCTTGTTCATGGTATTTAGCATTTAATACTTGGTGTTTGATTCCTCTCTTCTTTAATAAAGAAGATAAGTATTCTGATTTTTCTATACTTACTGTACCAACTAGTACTGGCTGACCTTTTTTATTAGATTCAATTATGTCTTCTATTATAGCGTTATATTTTCCCTTAGTATTCTTATATATTAAATCGCTTTTATCTATTCTAGCAACTTCTTTATTAGTAGGAACAACTATAACGTCTAAAGAATATATTTCTCTAAATTCATTTTCTTCTGTTAAAGCTGTACCTGTCATTCCTGATAATTTATTATACATTCTAAAGTAATTTTGGAATGTAATTGTTGCTAAAGTTTTAGATTCTCTTTCAATCTTAACTCCTTCTTTAGCTTCTATAGCTTGGTGAAGACCATCTGAATATCTTCTACCTTCCATAAGTCTACCTGTGAATTCATCAACTATGATTACTTGATCATCCTTCACCATGTAGTCTTTATCTCTCTTCATTCCATAGTTAGCTTTTAATGCTTGAGTTATATAATGTTGTAACTCTAAATGTTCAGCATCTGCATAGTTATCAAGTCCAAAAGCTTTTTCTGCCTTAGCAACCCCAGAATCAGTTAGCATTACAGAGTTAGCCTTTTCATCAATAGTATAATCAGTTTCAGCTAATAATTGCTTAACAAAATTATCTGCCACATTATAGAATTTTGTTGACTTTTCTCCAGCACCTGAAATTATAAGAGGTGTTCTTGCTTCATCTATAAGAATTGAGTCAACTTCGTCTACAACTGCAAAGTTTAATTTTCTTTGTACTTTTTCTTCTTTATAGATTACCATATTATCTCTTAAGTAATCAAAACCAAACTCATTGTTAGTTCCATAAGTTATATCTGCTGCATAAGCTGCTCTTCTTTGATCAGAATTTAAGCCATGAACTATACAACCTGTAGTTAATCCTAAGAAATTATATAATTTCCCCATCCACTCAATATCTCTTGATGCTAAGTAGTCATTAACTGTTACTAAGTGAACCCCTTCTCCTGATAGTGCATTTAAATATAACGGAAGAGTGGCAACTAAAGTTTTACCTTCCCCTGTTTTCATTTCTGCAATTCTACCTTGATGAAGAACCATTCCTCCGATAAGCTGAACTCTGTAATGCTTCATTCCTAATGTTCTCCATGCAGCTTCTCTACAAACTGCAAAAGCTTCTGGTAGTATATCATCTAAAGTTTCACCATTTTTAATTCTATTTTTAAACTCTTCAGTCTTAGCTCTAAGTTCGTCATCTGATAACTTTTGCATAGATTCATCTAATTCTTCTATTTTATCTGCAACTTTTTCTAATTTCTTAACTTCTCTTTCACTATATGATCCAAATATTTTTTCCAAAAAGCCCATTTTAATTTTCCCTTCTAATTCGTATATTTTTATGCTGATATTTTTAATATTAATATTTATATAATTACATTTATAAATTATACCATCTTAATCATAATTAATTCAACAAATATGTAACTATTTAATAAAATTATAGCTAAAAAGGGAAGTGTTTATACACTTCCCTTAGTATTTTACTCTAAATATTTAAAATTAAATGTAATCTGGTTCTAATAAACCATAATCTCCATCTTTTCTCTTATAAACAACATGCACCTTATTACCATCAAAATCTTGGAATACAAAGAAGTTATGACCAACTAACTCCATTTGAAGTATAGCTTCTTCTACTGACATAGGTTTTATACTAAATTTCTTAGTTCTAACAACCCTTCCGTTTTCTTCATCTAATACTTCTTCTTCATTTTCAAAGGCAAATTCATCTATTTGAGTAAATCTTAAAGATTCGTTATTTTTTCTAGATAATTTTGTTCTTTGCTTTCTAATTTGTCTTTCTAGTTTGTTGATAACTAAATCAATTGATTTATACATATCATCTGTTGATTCTTCTGCCCTAAGTATAACTCCATTAAAAGGTATTGTAACTTCTACCTTTTGTTTGTTCTTTTGCACTGATAGGGTAGCCTTAGCTTCAACATCAGGATTAAAATATTTCTTAACCTTAGATAATTTTTTTTCTACCATATCCTTTAATGCAGGTGTTGCTGTCGTATTTTTTGCTATTACTGAAACTCTCATAAAAGTTCATCCCCTCTCTATAAGCTTAAAGCTTAAATAGTAGCATTAATTGTTTATAGATATATTATACTCTTAGCAACTATTTTTATCAATAACATTATCCATAATTTTCAGAATGTTAACTTTTCTGATTCAAATCAATAAAAACACGCTATTATTTGCACTATTTTATTCAAAAAAAAAAAAAAAATT
>NZ_JABUTB010000004.1 GCF_021443865.1 Clostridium sp. | reverse complement strand
ATAATGCGTAATGCACAATGCATAATTAAGGTGTAAATTCCTCCAAGGTCGGAATTTAGTAATAATGAAAGAATGAAGCTTTTCTTTGCTAAAGCAAAATCGAATTTAATTTTTTCATTATTTTGAGCAGCAAAATCTCACTTTGTTATTGATTTATCAATCCAAATGGATATATACTAATATAGCAATTGTAAAACTTTATAATTATTTACTTATATGGGGGTGATTAATATTAGTTATATAGAATTCCAAAATTTATCTAAGAAGTATAAGAATGCTGATAAGTATGCACTTAAAAATATAGATTTTAAAATTGAAAAGGGTGAATTTGTAGTAATACTTGGACCTAGTGGAAGTGGAAAATCAACTCTTTTGGATTTAATTTGTGGCTTTGAGGATATAACTGAAGGCGAAATAATAATAGATGGTAAAGTAATTAATGATATAGAGCCTAAGAATAGGGATGTTTCTATGGTTTTTCAAAATTATGCTTTGTATCCTCATTTAACAGCTTACGAGAATATTGCTTTTGGAATGAAGATAAGGAAGGAAAATAAAAAGGAAATTCATGAGAAGGTAATGTGGGCAGCTAAGATATTAAAGCTAGAGGAGTGTTTAAAGTCTAAGCCTAAGAATTTATCAGGTGGACAAAGGCAAAGAATAGCTTTAGCTAGGGCTATGGTTAGAAATCCTAAGTGCTTTTTAATGGATGAGCCTTTATCTAATTTAGATGCTAAGCTTAGAAATTCTACTTCAAATGAAATTAGGAATTTACATAATGAATTAAATGCAACCACAATATATGTCACTCATGATCAAGTGGAAGCCTTATCTATGGCTGATAAGATAGTTATTTTAAATAATGGAGAAGTTCAGCAAATAGGAAGTCCCTTGGAAATATATAATAAGCCTAGTAATATATTTGTAGCTACTTTTATTGGTAGACCTCAAATAAATTTATTAGACGTAACTATAGATGAAGATTTTATAATTTTAGGAGACTCAATTAAGTTTAGTAAGCCTAAAGCGTTTAATGATTTAAATAAAGGCAAATATATAATTGGAATAAGATCTGAAGATACTATTAAGGTGGACAAGCCTAATGAAGAATATTTTCAAGGAACTGTAGAAAAAATTGAGTATCTTGGAAGTGAAACAATTTATTATCTTAGACATAATGATATTAAGGTTACTTTAAAGGATTATAAGGTAAGCAATATAAAAGTAGGAGATATAATTAATATTAGTTTTAATTTTAACAAAGCTAATATTTTTAATATACTAACAAAACAAAATATAAGGAGCAATTAAGATGAAGGCAAAGAAGATAATAGCAAGCTTATTAATGTTACCAATCCTTATGGTTGGATGTAAGAGTAAGGAAGAAAAGAAAAATGATGAAATTGGTGGAACTATAAAAGTTGTTACCTCTAGAACAGATGCTGATGAGTTATTTGAAAAAATTGAAGAGGATTTTAAAAAGCTATATCCAAATGTAGAAGATATAGTATGGGAATCAGCTGCAGATTATGACAAGTATATAGCAACTAGAATGAATACTAAGGATTATGGGGATGTTTTATTTATACCATTTACTATGAATGGAACACCTGAAGAATATGAAAATTATTTTGAAGGATTAGGAAGTGTTTCTGAACTTGAAGAAAAGTACATTGATGTTACAGAAGCAGATTACAATGATGTTGCATATGGACTACCAGTTGCTTTAAATAGCTTAGGAATTATTTATAATGAAGAAGTTTTAAAGAAGGCTGGAGTAGAAGAAATGCCAACTTCTACTGAAGAATTTATAGAAGCATGTAAGAAGATAAAAGAAAATACTGATGCAATTCCCTTCTATACAAATTACAATAAGACTTTAGGAACTTGGGGAGGAACATTAACTTCTTATGGTGGAGAAGAATATAGATCAGAAATGTTAAAGGCAGGAACTGGATTTAAAGAAGGTCAACCAATTCGTGAAATAATGGATTTATTCTATGAATTAGCTTCAAATGGACTTACAGAACCAGACCCTATAACAGGAGATTTTAATAAATCATTACAAATGTTAGCAGATGGTAAGGTAGCTATGATAATGAAGGGTTCTCAAGATGCAAAGATGATTCAAGGTCTTACATCAAATGGTAGCAAAATAAGCATTGCTTCATTACCTGTTAAGTTTAATGGTCAAACAAGTATTGCTTTTGGAGCACCATCAGTAATTGGAATAAATAAGAATAGTGAAAATAAAGCAACAGCTAAGGCATTTTTAGAGTTCTTTATTTCAGCTGAAAGTGGATATGCAGAAGATTTAGGTGGAATATCACCAAATAGAGAAGATTTAACTGCTGAACAAAAAGAAATTTTTGAAAAGAATAATATAGTATTAACATCAGCTACTGAAACTCCAGAAATTGATGCAAAATATGCTGCAATAGCTAATGAAGTAGGTGTTGGAAGATTAACAGATGTACTTCAAAAGGTTATTAATATAGGTTTATATCCAAATCAAAATGAAAGCTATACTGATTATGTAAACTCCTTAGAAGCTAAGTGGGAAGCAGCAGTAAAGGCAAATGAATAATATAAATTTCATAAAAAAAGAAAGACAAATTATTTTTCTCTTTCTTTTTTTTCCTATTCTTTTATTATTCTTATTTGGATTTTTACCTATAATTGAAATAGTTATTTATAGTTTTACATCTTGGAATGGAATATCAAGTACTAAAGAATTTATTGGCTTTAATAATTATATAAAGGTTTTAACAGATCCAGCATATTTTCAGGTATTTAAAAATAGCTTATATTATTTTTTATCAGGAATACTTCAAATAATAATAGCTATGATTTTTGCTGTTATGCTATCATCAAAGGTAAAATTTAAAGGCTTTTTTAAGGCTAGCTTTGTTTTTCCAACTCTTATAAGTGGAGTTGCTATATCAATGATGTTTAGAGTGTTTTTTGAACCAGGGGGAACCTTTGATGCAGCACTTGGAGCCTTAGGTCTTGGAGAGTTTGTACATTATTGGCTAGGAGATCCTAGAATTGTTAATTACACCTTAGCAAGTATATCTCTTTGGAGGTTTACAGGCAGAAGCTTTATTATGTATTTTGGAGCAATTCAATCTATACCAAGGGAATATATAAAGGCTGCAGAAATAGAAGGAGCTTCTATTATCCAAAAGGTTAGATATGTAATATTGCCTAATATACACACAATAATTAAAATAAATTTCCTTTTGCTTATTATAGGAGCTATATCTGTTTTTGAAATACCTATGATAATGACTAATGGTTCCAATGGAACTAGTACATTCTTATTACAAACTCTTAAAACAGCCTTTGAGCAAAAGAAAATAGGACTTGCAGCTGCTATGGCAGTAATAATTTCAGTAGTAATTATATTAGCAACAATTATTCAAAAGAAGGTATATAGTAATGATGAAGATGAATATTAAGTCTATAATAGCCCAAATATTAAAATATACTGCTTTAATAGGTTGGACAATAATAGTTTTCTTACCTTTAATAACTGTTATTTTTGGTTCCTTTAAAACCTATGATGAATTTACAAGAACTAGTGGAATTACGCCGCCAAATAGCTTTACTTATTTTGAAAATTATATAAAAGCCTTTGTAAATGGGAAAATGCTTGTAGGATTTATTAATACCTTTATATTAATATTCTTTGGAGCAATAGGTAGTGTAATTTTAGGTTCTATGGTTGCCTTTGTTATAAGTAGATTTGAATTTAAATTTAAAAGGTTAATTTTATTTATGTATTTGCTTGTATCAATAGTGCCTATGGAAATGTCTCAAGTAGCAACCTTTAAAATAGTAGATGCTTTAGGTATATACAATACTAGACTTGCTCCAATAATTATATATTTAGGTGCAGATGTGTTAATGGTTTATATTTATATACAAGCTTTAGAAAAGGTTCCAAAAGACTTAGATAAAGCGGCAATGCTAGAAGGAGCAGGATATTTTCAAATATATAGAAAGGTTATATTTCCTTTACTTAAGCCTGCAACAGCAACAGCTATTATGCTTAAAATAATTTCAATATATAATGATTTTTATGTACCATTTTTATATATGCCTGGTGAAGGGTTAAATACTATTTCCACTAGTTTATTTAATTTTATAGGACCAGCATCTACAGAATGGCAGGTAATTTGTGCTGGAATTGTAATAAGCATAATACCAATGATATTATTTTTTATATTTTTACAAAAACATATTTATGAAGGAATTACATCAGGGAGCATTAGGTAATGAAAAATAATTTTTTTAAACGTATTTATACAGTTATGGAGCTTAGAACTGGCTTTGCCACAGGACTTCCTGCTTTAAGTGGGGGATTGTTTGGAGCTTATTTAGCAAAGGATATAAAGGTATTGCCTTTAATTTTAATGTTTATTTCTGGCTTTAGTTTAAATATAGTGGCTAATATAGCAAATGAAATAAGGGCATTTTTAAAGAATGAAGAAAATGAAGATACCTTTACAGGACACCTAGGAAGTGAAGGCTTAGTTAGGGGAGATGCAAAGTTTTTAGATGCAGTAATAGCCTTAATATTTATGCTGGCATTAGGTGGAGGCTCTGGGCTTCTAGTAGTTTTAATAACTAAAAATATCAATATATTAATTATAGGAATATTAAGTGCACTAGCTGCAATAACGTATTCTCTAGGACCAAAGCCTTATATAATTTATCCAGTGGGTGAATTAGTATCAGGGATATTTGCAGGAGGAATAAGCTCCTTTGTATCTGCTTATATACAACAAGGTAAAGTAAGCATTGAAATATTCTTATATTCTCTTATAGCTATGATAATGACAGTATTTTTAATGTCTACAAATAATACTTCTGATTATGAAAAGGACAAGGGTATTAGAGTGACTTTGCCACATATTATAGGCTTTAGAAATTCTATAAAGCTAATAATACCAGAAGGAATAATTATGATAGTAGCTTGGATAATACTATTTGTAACTTCAAAAATAACCTTAATAATATTTATATCAGGCTTACTTATATTTTATTATTACGGATACCTTAAGTGGTATAAGGAGTATTATAAAATAAAGGAAGTATATAAAGAAATGGGGAAAGAATGGGGACCAAGACCATTACTGCTTATATACAGCTTTCACTTTATAATGTCTTTAGAATTTTTAATATATATTATTTTTTATATTGTATAGGGGCACTGTACCATAGTATGATAAGTCTCCGTGGCAAGCTTCAAGTCGCCTTAGGGATAATATGTTACAGGGTCAAAGAACAATATAATTTTATAGATATAAGAATATTAAGGGAGGAAGAGGAAGAATGGTAAGGATAAATTTAAATTTAATAAAGAAGAATCCATTAAGCTTAACTTCAATATTAGCTGATAGACTAGGAATATTTAAAAAATATAGTATAGATATGAATTTATATTTAGATGAAGATTTTTTCTTTAATGGGAATATAGAATTTTTAGAAGGCAGATCAGATGCTATGATGGGAGATACAACCTTCTTCTTTTATATGCTTGAAAAGGGTAAAAGAGCTGTTATTACATCAAATTTAACAAGAACTATAAACTTAGTTGGTGGTAAGAATTTACCTGAAAGTCTAGAAGGAATAAGGGTTGGTGTTAATAGAAGTGGACTTTTTAGGCTCTTTTTAGAAAATGATTTAAAGGATATTATAAAGAATCCTAAAATAGTTTGGATTAACAACACTAATGAGAGAATTGAAGCCTTAAATAATGGAGAAATTCATGCTTTAGTTGCAATAGAACCCTTTGTTTCTAAAGTAGTTAATAATGGTGGAAAAGTAATTTGGGATTCAAGAAATAGTGATAAAAATCTAGTTATGTGGTGCTTTGATGAAGATTTTTATAATAAGAATCCAGAAGGAGTTAGAAATTTTCATAAAGCATTAAACGAAGTAGCAGAAATTTTTAATAATTCCACTGGTGAAGAAAAAGTTAATTATTTTATGGAATACTGTGGTTTCCCTAAGGAGATAGCAGAAGGTTTTAAAAGCTTTACCTTTGAAATTAATGGGGAATACAAAAAAGAAGATTTTGATTTATGCCAAGAATGGATGTATAGAGAGGAAGAAATTAATAAGCTATATAATGGTGAAAAATTAATACAAAATAAATAATTAAGTGTCTATATAATTAAATTATCTTTAAACTTTAAGATGAAAAAAATCTACTAGTAGAAAAATAGTGGATAGTAATATTATTAGAGTTATTGACCAAAATGAGAATTTAAATATTAAAAAAATTAGTGTTAGTAAAACTAATAATGTAAAAAATAATTTTGTGAATTTCATTTTAATTTCTCCTATGTATAATTCTTATTTAGATTATTTTGTCCTAATTTTATAGAATAATACATAAAAGTAACAAAGGTGATATCAAGAAATCTTGATATCACCTTTATTTAAAAACAGAAACTATCTTCTGTTGTTTTGTGCTTTTCTAGCTCTTCTACAATCTGGACATCTTACTGGTTCGTTATCGAATCCTTTTTCCTTGTAGAATTCTTGTTCTCCAACTGTGAAAACGAATTCCTTTCCACAATCTTTACAAATTATTTTCTTATCTTCCATTTTAATTTCCTCCTTAAAATTCATAGGTATAAATTGATATTATCTTCCTTAAGGACAAGAATGAACTTTAAGGGGACAAATTTATCGAATTTTTCCTAATCATTTAAATATTCAACTACATTATAGCATAATGGGAAAATATTGCAAGACGTATTTCTAAAATTATAAAAATATTTTTTTAATATTTAAAATTTTCAAAATAATAGAAAAATATCATTTGGATAAATTATTAGAAGTTCTTTTCTTTTTAAATTTTAAGTAATACATAGTAAATACTATTATAGGAATTATCACAAAAGCTACTAGATTCACAACTTGTATGTACCTTAATATTTTATATAGGTAAAAATTATTCATACCTAGGAAATTTGAGAAAACATAAGTTAGAAAAGTATAAATTCCTATAATTAAAGGTTTATTTTTAAATACTCTCTCTAATATTAATAATATGCTATAGCTAGATAAAAGATATTTTACAAAAAAACCAATAACTGTTTGAACTATAAAAAATAACTCTCCAAATTCTAAAAATCCAGCTACCTCAATTCTTTGGCTTAGTACAAATTCAGGATAAAAGATATTTGCAGCTCTATATGGACCAAAGGCAGTTATTGCACCTACAAAGGATATTACTACAAATGCAATAACAATGACACCAGAATAAAAGCTATGTTTAACGATGTGCTCATCTTTATCAATAAACTTTATAAAAGGAGTTACTATCATAAAGGAAGATAAGCTTCCTAAAATTAATAAAATTGTAGTAAAGAACTTAGTAGACAATCCAGTGCCAAGGACAGGTAGTAAGTGGTTGATATCCTTATACATTTGTGAAAGTATAAAGAATACAATTCCATTTAATATAAGTACAAAAACACTTATTAGTATAAAGATTAATATTGTACGAATCTTTTTACTGAAAATAAACAGTGAAGGTACTATAAAAAATATTAATGCATACCAAACTGGAGTATCAATAAATAAAGTTGTATGAAGTACATTAGCATCAACAGCAGCTGATTCAATAGCGTTTATAAATAAAGCTAATATAAATATAAATAGAAAGAATATTCCTAAAGGCTTTGGCAGTGCTTTAAGAAAAATATCATTTATATCAGAAGCCTCCGTAGTTTTATAAATAGTAGTTATGAAAAATAAGAATAAAATAAAAATTATTCCTGCTATTAAGGAAGCCAGCCATGTATCTCTTCCCCCTATATCTATAAATACTGACATATAAGTCTTAATTGAAATCATAGATACCCCAATTATAAATAATATAAAATGCTTACTAGAAATTTTGTTCATAATAAAACCCTTTCAATTAATATAAATTCATATACTTTCTTTTGGAATTATAAAAAGTCTAATATGTTAACAATTTTCATAATTCCGAATGAAATGAGGAATTATTTCCTTCAGTTTGTTAAATTTGTAGGAAGATAAATACTATGTTTCGGTGACTTGGAGCGAAGCGATGGAATAAGAAATATAATATTTATCTTCATATAGAAAGTATTAGCTAAAACTTCTAAATATATGAATAAATATGAAAAATAATTTAGAAGTTTAAAGTAATTCCTCTCTTGGTGCATATTAAAGTTATTTACAACAAATAATACAAACAGGTGATGTATATGAATAATTTAGAATATATAAAGGAGAAATTAAAAAACTCCTTTGATGTGAAATATAGGCCTGTAAAGACTGTATTAGGCAAGGCAACTATAGTATTTATTGATGACTTATGTAATGCCGAAATGATAAGTGAATATGTTGTATCTCCACTTAGAGGATTTGGAGATTTGCCTCCTAAAGGTGGTGAATTTGTAACATTACAACAAGTAATTGAAAATGCTTTAGATATAAATGCAGCAGGAATAGCAAAGGATGCTGATGATGCCATAATGCATGTATTATCAGGGGATCCAGCGGTTGTTTTTGAAAAATACACAGAAATAATGTATGTAGAAGCTAAGGGCTTTCCTGTAAGGGGAGTTGGCACTCCTGAAACAGAATCAGTTCTTAAAGGACCTAGAGAAGGCTTTAATGAATTAATAGTTAATAATGTAGCTTTAATAAGAAGGAGAATAAAAAATCCAGACTTAAAATTTGAAGCTCTAATAGTAGGAGAAAAATCTCAAACAGCTATTGCAGTATGTTATTTAGATGGAGTAGCTCCTAAGGAATTAATTGATAAAGTAAAAAAACAAGTTAATAATTTAGATTTAAGATTTATATTAGATACTAATTACATAGAAGATGCCCTTAAAAGTAAAAATAGCTTTTTTGATACAGTAGGATATACTGAAAAGCCAGATGAAATTTGTGCAAAGCTATTAGAAGGAAGAGTTGGGGTAATAGTAGATGGAACTCCCTTTGTAATTACAGTACCTTATTTTTTCTTGGAAAATTTTCAAATGCCAGATGATTACTATCTAAATAAATATTATAGTAATTTTAATAGAATATTAAGATGGATAGCTTTTTTCACTGCCACTTTAGTACCTGCATTATATGTAGCAATAATAACATATCATTTTGCAATGATACCTTCCTTATTTATGTTTAGATTAGCAGTTTCTAGAGCTGGTGTGCCATTTCCAACCTTTGTAGAAGTAATTTTAATGATGCTGGCATTCCAGTTTATAAAGGAAGCAGGGCTAAGATTACCACAGCCTATAGGTGGAGCAATGAGTATAGTTTCAGCCCTTATATTAGGGGATGCTGCTGTAAGTGCAGGAATAGCTTCAAGAATTACTATTATAGTAGTAGCTTTAAGCACATTATCTTATTTCTTAATACCAAAGCTTTATGGAGCATTATCATTTTGGGCATTAGTATTAGTATGCTTTGCAGCTGCCTTTGGAGTTCCAGGCTTTTTATCAGGCTGTATACTACTTATAATACAATTATCTGAATTAGATTCAGTAGGATATCAATTCCTATTCCCACTTGGAAGTATAAGTGAATATAAATTTAAGGATGTAATTTTAAGAGGCTCCTTACAGAGAATATCAAAAGATTTTATAAAAAGGGGAGATAAAAATGAAGGCTAAGATTTTTATTAAAATTCTTTCTGTAGCATTTCTTCCTTTATTACTAGTTGGTTGCTTTAATTATAGAGATATAAATAAAGTAAGCTTTGCAACTAGCATTATTTTTGATACTGATGATTTTGGTAGATCAGTGATTTATGTAGATTGCGTTAAACCATATAGAAGTACTAATGAAAGTTCCGATAAGGGAAAGAGAATAATATATAAGGGAATGGGTAAAACAACATTAGAAGCATTAAGAGATGTTAATTTGGCTTCTAGCTATGAATTAAATTACTCTCAAAATAGAGCATATATATTTACAGAAAGAGCAGCTAAAGAAGGAATAAATAAATACACAGATTTAATAAATAATAATCAAGAATTTCAAATAAAACCAGATTTGTTTGTTTACTTTGGAGAAGTTGAGGAATTATTAAAAATAACTTCTAGCGATGAAGAGTATTTAGGACTTTATCTTGAAGAATTAGTTCATAGAAATACCAGAAATCCAAGAGCTATGAGAGCAAACATCAATGATTATCTAAGCAATCAAAAAGAATCCAATAACACTTATGTAATAGGAAGTGTTGAAATTAAAGAAGATGCTTTAGATAAGAAAATAGAAATTGGTGGTGGAGCTGTAATAAAAGATGGAAAATTAGTAGATAGAATAGATTCAAGAGAAGCTATGAGCTACAATCTTTTAACTAATAAGGTTAATAAGGGAACTTTAGAAATTTCTAATCCACAAGATGAAAAAGGGTTTATAACTTTAGAAATTTTGGGCAATAATACTAATAGTAGTTTAATTTATGATAATACAAGAATAAAATTAGTTAAGGATTTAAAGCTTAGAGTCTCCATTGCAGAAATTCAAGGGAGAGCTATAGTAGATAAAGAACTATTAGATTACATAAAGGCATCAAAGGAAAAGGAAATTGAGGCTTATCTTGAAAATTCCTTTAGAAAGTATAAAGAACAAGGAATAGATGTCTTTGATATAGCAAGACTTTTAAATATTAATTATCCAAAGGAAACTATTGATAATCCTATTAGTATAACAGATCTAGAAGTAAATGTTGATTTAACTATTGAGGGAACTGGAATAGTGAAAGATAGTTTGTAAAATATACATAACTATTCATATGATTTACAAATATAGTAAAAACATATTGATATTAAAAGGAAAATAAAGTAAGATTAATTTATACAATTTTTAAGAATTCGATTCATACTATACGTAAAAATGGGGAGGGAGTATGGACGATTATAAAGTTAAATATCAACAAATTAAATCAGATTATGAAGGTTATCAAAAAATTACTGAAGATAAGATACAAGAATTGAGCACTAGAAATGTACAATATGAAAAAAGTTTAGATATGCTTTCAAATGTAATATTAATAAGTAATTATATAAATTCAAATTTAAGTAATAAAGCTATAATACCTATGATTAATGATATGATAATAGGGATTATAGGAGTTACTCAATGCAGTATTTACCTAAATGAAAATGAAGAATTTATTATAAAGGCTACTAATGGTACAGAAGAAAGTATAAAACTTAGCGAAGAATGCATAAAATATATGAATAACCACAAAACTTTTATTTTAAATTCTAAGACAGCAATAACTTGGGATGATAATAATGGAATTTATATTCACTCAAGAATTGGTATACCAATTAAGGTAGAAGAAAAGGTTATTGGGTATATTGTAGTGGATCATACTCATTATAATTTCTTTACTGAATTTCATGAAATTTTCTTAAATTCTATAGCAAGTCAAATAGCTATAGCAATAGAAAATTCAATTTTATATAAGAAGATTGAAAAATCAGCTAAGTGTGATGCTTTAATTGGAATATATAATAGAAAAACTTTTTATAAAGTCGTAAATGAGAGAGTAAAAAATAAAGATGTAAAAGAATATGCAATAGTAATGATAGATTTTGATGATTTTAAACAAATAAATGATACTTTAGGTCATCAATTTGGTGATAAGGTTTTAATAGATACTACGAATTTAATAAAAAGCATGTTAAGAGAGAAAGATGTAATAGCTAGATATGGTGGAGAGGAAATAATATTATATATAGATTGTACTGATGATATTAAAGCAATATATGATAGGATAAACTCTATTAGAAGAGCTCTATCTAAAAATTATGTTTCTGAAGGAAAAATAAAGAAGAATATAACAGCAAGTTTTGGCCTAGGCTTTTATCCCTATGACGGTGATACTCTAGAGGCTGTAATAAATTGTGCA
This sequence comes from Clostridium sp., assembly GCF_021443865.1. Lineage (GTDB taxonomy): Bacteria > Bacillota > Clostridia > Clostridiales > Clostridiaceae > Clostridium. The sequence continues at coordinate 20,524 of NZ_JABUTB010000004.1, read as the reverse complement.
GATAAATTTCTTTACAAAGCTAAGCATGCAGGTAAGAATAAAGTTATGAGTTCACATTTTTTTGGGTAATAGAGGTAGGGAGCAAAATGTTTCTCTATCTTTTTATTTTATTAATGATTTTAGTGTAAATAAAATCATTAGTAAAGAATATATATAAACTAAGATATAAAAAATCTATTAAAGGAGTGGATTCCAATGATTCAAATTTTTTGTTCAAAAAGAGGTGCAGGTAAATCCAAAAAATTAATTGAGCTTGCAAATGAACGTTCATTAATGGCAAAAGGTGATTCTGTTTATATCGATGATGACGCAAGAAGAATGCTACAGTTAAAGGGAAAGATTAGGTTTGTAGATACTAATGAGCTAGGTGTCTTAGATTGTGAAAGTTTTTATGGGCTTATGTGTGGTGTAATATCTCAAAATTACGATGTTGAAAACGTTTATGTTGATGCTTTATCAAATATTGTTAACAAAAATATATCTGAATCAATTAATTTGTTTAAAAAGCTAAAGGAATTCTCTCAAAAATATAACTTGAATATTTTTATTAACTTAAATTGCGAATGCTTAGAAGAACTTCCAGACTCTATTAAGGAATATGTAGCTGTAGCATAAAAATACTTTGCATACAAAGTTTTAAGGCTAATTAGGTGAGAAAATAATTAAACGTAACCTTACGGAACGTAAATAATTTATAAATTTATAGATAAAAAGTAAGATAATAATAATATAATAAAATGAGATAGTTAATTGTGAAATTTCCCTAAGGAAAATATTAAAAGAAGAAAAGCTTTTGGCAATAGCATTAACAAGAGCTTTTCTTTTTTAGCTTAAAAAATGCTTTCAGCAATTGATATTATTATAATAAAAAGATATACTATAATAAGTAAAAATAAGAGGAGGATACGTAGAATGGCTAATGTTTTAGACGAGTTATTAGATCGTGGATACATAAAGCAATTTACTCATGAAGATGAAACAAGAGAATTGCTAGAAAAGGAGAAAATAACTTTTTATATAGGATTTGATCCAACAGCAGATAGTTTACATGTTGGACATTTTATAGCAATGATGTTTATGGCTCATATGCAAAAGGCTGGACATAGACCAATTGCTCTTCTTGGTGGTGGAACTGCAATGGTAGGAGACCCATCTGGAAAAACTGATATGAGAACAATGCTTACTAAGGAGCAAATAGAGCATAATGTTAATTCAATAAAGAAGCAAATGGAAAGATTCATAGACTTTTCAGATGATAAGGCAATTTTAGTAAACAATGCAGATTGGCTACTAAATTTAAATTATGTGGACTTCCTTAGAGAAGTAGGAGTTCATTTCTCAGTAAATAGAATGTTAACTGCAGAATGCTTCAAACAAAGATTAGAAAAGGGACTTTCTTTCTTGGAATTTAACTATATGTTAATGCAAGGATATGATTTCTACGTATTAAATCAAAAATACGGTTGTAAAATGGAATTAGGTGGAGATGACCAATGGTCAAATATGATTGCAGGTGTTGAACTAGTTAGAAGAAAGGCTCAAGGTCAAGCTATGGCTATGACTTGCACACTTTTAACAAACAGCCAAGGTCAAAAGATGGGAAAAACTGTTGGAGGAGCTTTATGGCTTGATGCAGAAAAAACTTCACCATTTGATTTCTATCAATACTGGAGAAATGTTGATGATGCAGATGTAGAAAAGTGCTTAGCATTACTAACATTTGTACCTATGGATGAAATAAGAGCTATATGTGCAGTTGAAGGAGCAGCAATTAATGAAGCTAAGAAGAGATTAGCTTTTGAAGTTACTAAGCTTGTTCACGGAGAAGAGGAAGCAATGAAAGCAAAAACTGCTGCAGAAGCTTTATTCTCAGGTGGAGTTGATATGAGCAATGTTCCAACTGTAACTATTTCTAAAGAAAAGCTAGGATCTACTATTTTAGATATAATGGCTGAAAACAAAATAGTTCCATCTAAAGCTGAAGGAAGAAGATTAATTCAACAAGGTGGATTATCTTTAAATGGTGAAAAAGTTACTGATGTTACAAGAACTTTAGAAGAATCAGATTTAGAAGATGGATCAGCACTATTAAAAAGAGGAAAGAAAAACTACAATAAAATAGTTTTAGGATAGTGAATAGATAATAGGTAAGAGAGAAGAGAGAAAGGTGAAGAGTTTGGGTTGAAACTCATTTGGAGTTTCTGATATTTAAATTTTTGTAATTTGGAACAAATTACTTCATTAATTCTACATTCTTAATTTTGCATTCTACATTAAATAAAGAGCTGTATTTGCAGCTCTTTATTTTATTGGTAGAGTAATTTTTACTTTTATTTCATTTCCATTTTCTATATTTATACTTCCGTTATGATCTTTTATTATTTCATTGCATAGGAATAACCCTAGGCCTGTACTGTATTCATCAACTGAGCTATTTGATTTTATAAAAGGCTGAAATATTTGTGAATAAATTTCTTCAGGTATAGGTGTTTCACTAGAATTAGTAACTTCTATAGTGTAGGTATCATTACTTTTATAAGAGTTTATATGAATTATGGATTCCTTAGAAGAATACTTTATAGCATTATCTATAATGTTAATTAAGACTTCTTTCATTTTATTTAATTTAATATTTAAAATAGATTTTTCTATATTTGAAGATATAGAAAGGTTATATTTTTCTGCTTTTATAGAAAGATCAGAAATTGTTTGATTTATTATTTCTGCAATCTCAACCTCTTCATATATATCATTTATAGATGATAATCCCTTTGAAATTTTTATTATTTCTAGAACTAAGGTATTTAATCTTTCACTTTCTGAATGAATCCTACCTATGGCACGTAATTTAAACTCTTCATCATCTACAACATTTTCTAGAATCATTTCTGAATATCCTATAATTGAAGTTAGTGGGGTCTTAAGTTCATGGGTAACAGTATCAAAAAATATTTTTCTGCTTAGGGCTAGTTTTTCAACTTTATCTTTTTCCTTTTCTATGTCCAAAATTTGTTCTTGGATTTTTGATTTCATATTTATAAATTCATTTGAAAGAATAGAGATTTCATCATTTCCTTCTATATTTATATCTATGTCATAATTACCTTCGCCTAGTTTTTTTGAAGCAGAAGTTAACTTTTCAATTGGGGTAACAATTTTGTTAGTTAGTCTATAGGAAATACCGAAGATAAATATTATTAGAGCAGTTTCAATTAAAGTTAAAATATTAGTAGCCTTTTCATAGTCAATTAATAAATTTGTGTAATCTTTAGTTAAGTTCATTATTCCAATGTAGGACTTGTTTATTATTATGGGATAAGAAAGGATTCCAGTAAGAGTATCATTATCATATTTTATATTAACTATAGTTTTACCATCTTTAACTTCAGGAAGGTTATTTGTAAATTCTATAGGCTTTTCTTTAATGTTTGTAGCAATTAATTCACCATTGACATCTGAAATTTCAAGTTTACTTTCATAATTTAAAGATATATATTCAATCAGATAATTTCCTTCTTGAAGTAAGGCTTTGTCCTTAAAAATATAATCTCTTACGGACAAAGTATATTTTATAGATTCTCTACTACTTTTCATAACTTCTTTTAGGGAGTTTGTAATTGAGGTTTCCATATTTGATTTTAATATCTTTCTAACACCAATATTTAAAGAAACTCCTAGAAATATCATAGTGATAGTTATAATTAAAGTGAATTTATATTTAATTTTCATATTCTACCTCATAACATATCCAACAGAAAATACAGTTTCTATTATAGAAGGGTTATTAGGCGTGTCCAATTTGCTTCTAAGACGTCTAATATGGATATCTACAGTTCTAATATCACCATCATAAGAAAACTCCCAAATGTTATCTATTAATTGTTCTCTTGAAAAAACCTTATTTTTATTTTGAACAAAGAATTCTAAAAGCTCATATTCTTTAGGCTTTAATTGAACCATAATATCATTTTTTAAAACAGTTCTATTTTTAAAGTTAATTTTAATATTTGTATTTATTTCTAGAAAGTTAGAATTATAATTGGAAGAGGATTTTTCGATTCTTCTAAGAACAGCCTTAACTCTACTTAATACTTCCTTAATATGAAAGGGTTTAGTTATATAATCATCAGCACCTAATTCTAAGCCTAAAACCTTATCTACAACATCATTTTTAGCAGTAAGAATAATTATAGGAATAGAATACTTAGAATTAATTTCCTTACATAAATCGAATCCATTTCCATCTGGCAAATTTAAATCTAATAAAATTAAATTAGGTAAATTTATATTAATATAATCTCTTGCTTCCTTTAAAGAAAAGCTACTATAGGGTTTGTATCCCTCTGACTTTAAGGAATAAAATAATATGTCATTAATAGATTTATCATCTTCAACAATAAGTATTTCATTACTCATTTAATTATCCTCCAAACATAGTATATATTAATTATAAGGTAAAATTTGGATATGGAAAATAAAAATAAAAAAAGCTAGAAGCTATCTTATAATGTAAAAATCTTTATTGAATATATAAATTTTAATTAGAGGCTGTTGTTACAGCCTCTTTATCAATTAAGGAGTATATTGTCTATAGATGGAGTATGCAACATTATTTCTTAACTCTATCCAACATAAGGTTTCTCTATGGGTAATTGGCTTATCAGTGGTTATATTTAAATCACCTACATCCAGAGGATTACTTAAATTAATATAATTTTTAAATTCTTCAAATGAAGCTGTAATAGTTATGGATGAGTTACCTGGATAAATAGTGTTTATGCCTAAAAACTCAACAAAATCGTGATGCAATAGTTGGAAAGCACAATTATCTGATACTTCATAGGTAGTTATTTTACTATAATGATTTCTAATATAATAACCATCAGGAACATAAGGGATACCATTATCGTTAACTGGAAGATCTAAATTATCCTTAAGAGCTTCGTTTAAAGATATTTCTCTTCCTAAATAAAACTCAACTAAATCAACATCTAGATAAGTCTTTCCATCAATGGTATAGATGTTTTTAATAGATCCTATTTGCTTATCATAAGTTGATTCTAATACTGTTAAAGTAACTTGAACTTTTCTACCAAACTCTTCATTATAACCGTAATATTCAAAGACTCCTGGTTTGCTTGTATCTACTTTAGAAGTGTCCCACTTTATTGGTAGAGAAATAGATTTTCCATTTATAGTTGTATTTACCTTTTTAGGAAGAGAGTATTCTGAATCTTGTTCAACTTTATCATCTATTTTTATTACTTCAAGTTTTTCTGATATATTCTTTGCTATTTCCTTCATACTATCAATATCTACATTATTAGAGATAGCTTCTTTGGTGACAAAGTAAGCATCATCAAGTCTATTAGCTTCTAAAAAAATATCCTTGATTTCTAAATATAAATCTTTATTTCCTTTATCTAATTCAATGGCTTTATTATAGTTAGCCATAGCTTCTTCATATTTTCCATCTGCAAGAAGTTTCTTCCCATTAGTAATAAGTTCTTTAGATATATTTTCTTCTACCAAGATTTCTTCTTTAGTATTATTTGATACTGTAACCTTCTTTGTTGAATCAACACAGGAGATTAGAGATGTAGTTATAATAAGAATGAAAAATATAAGTTCTAATTTAATTGCTTTTTTCATTATTGTCTCTCCTTTGAATAAAGTTATTTATTATAAAAATTTAAGCTGTATGTTGTCTATAAATTGAAATAGCAACACCATTTTTTATTTCAATCCAACACAAGGTTCCTCTATCAGTCATTACATCATCCTCATATGATTCTAAGAATATTTTGTTACTGGTAGTTATAAATTCTTTAAAGTTGTTAAATGGCACTGGACTAAGAGGTGTAAAGTTTTCAGTATCTTCTAAAGGATATCCTAGTAGAAAGTAATCTTCTGGCAATATTAGAAAGGTACAGTTATTTGATACTTCATAAGTTGTTAATTTACTATAGTTATTTCTTATATAAGTTGCATTAGGAAGAAAGTATTCTCCATTTTCATTAATAGGTGCTTTATTATCTTTAATTGCCTCTGGTAATGCAGCTTCTGTGCCTGAATAAAATTCAACTAAATCTACATCTATATAGGTTTTACCATTAGAAGAATAAATTTTTTTTATAGAACCTATTTGTTTATCATAAACATTTTCTATAACAGTTACGTTTACTATTATTTTTCTTCCATAGTCGTCGTTATATCCTTCATAGATAAAAGTACCTATATTGTTAGTATCCACTTTTTCATTATTCCAAGTCACTGGAATGGACATTGATGTATCATAAAGATCAATAGTTACTTCTTTTGGAAGAGCATAACTACTGTTTTGATAAATAGAGTTTGATATTTTAATAACTTCAAATTTAGATGAAATTTCTTTTAATAACAATCTCATATTTACAATATCAACATTATTTGAAATTGCAGTTTTAATAATGTTATAAGCTTCGTCAGGTTTGTTTAGAGAAAGATATTTATCCTTGATTCTCAAATAGGTATCTTTATTGTCTTTTTCTAATGCAATGGCTTTATTAAAGTATTCCTTTCCTTCTATAAATTTATTTTCATCTAAAAGTTTTTCACCAGTATTTATAGCTTTTATAATTTCAGTTTCTTCTAAAGAAACTAAGTCTTCAGTGTTTTCACTTACAGTAATTTTTTTAGAACTATTATTACAGGATATAAGTGTTAATGAAGTAGAAATAATAAATATAAATAATAAATTTTGTATAAGTCCTTTTTTCATTTTGATATCCTCCATGATTTCTATAATTTAATAATACTCTGAAGAAATTTCTAAAGATAATAATTATGTTTCCAAGTTATTTCCAAAGTCCTTTCTATCAAGAAAACTTTGAAAGTACTCGATATTATAAATAATTAGAAAGGTATACGGGGTGGTAATATGCCAGGGATATTTAATATAGGGAATAGCTATAATGTTAATAATAAGAAAATATCTAGTAAACTTACCTTCGATATTGGTGAAAAGTTTTCTGGGAAAATAGTAAAAAAAGAAGGTAGTGATGAAGCTACTATAAAGTTAATAGACGGTTGGGAGTTTCAAGCTGAAATAGAAGGAGATTTAGATTCTTTAGGTAATGGCTTTCATAGGTTCCAAGTAGATGGCTTTGAAGATGGCAAACTAAAGCTTAAGATTGTAGCTTCAAATGGAAGGGAAGCTAAACTTTCACAAGGGGAATTTAATGAAATCATACTAAAAGAAGGATTAAGTAGCGATGATATTAGTTTACTTAAGGATATGATTAAGTTTAATATTCCTCTTACAAAAGAAAATATTAGAGAAGTAAAGGGCTTAATTCAGTTTTTGGACAAGCTACAAGAAAATCCAAAGGAAGCTAATGAATTTATAGCTAAGTATCTATTAAGTAATAATATAGATGAAAATAGTGTAGAGGGAAATAAGATAAAAACTACATTAATGGAATTCTTTAATGAACTAAAGACATTATCAAAGGCAGATATTTTAGTTTTATTTGAGAATAATATAGATTTAAATAAAGAAAATATATTAGGATATAAGGCAATATTTAAAAATGAAAATAATATTTCAATGATATTAGAGGATATTAGTGCTTCTTTACCAGAAATTAAAGAAGGAGCAGAAGCTAATACTATAAATGATAATTCTATAGACAATAACTCCTTAAAGGATAATATAAGTACTAAAATTAATAGTAAAGAAATAATTACCGAAAGAAATGTTGAAAATCAAGATGTTAAAATCACTCAAGATAATAATATTAATAATAAAATAGGTAGTGATGCTTATCAAAAAACAGAAGGTTCTACTCCAAAAATAAGTTTGCTTTCTTTATTGAAATCTATCTCTGGGCAAACAGAGGACTATATTAATGTTGACTTAAAAGATATATTAATAAATAGAAGGCAAGAGTTTACTAGTAGTGAATTTGATAAAAGCTTTAATTTAATTAATACTTTAAAGCCAGAGGAATTTATAGAAAGTTTAAAATCATTAATACTAGAATACAGAGAAATAGGACAAGTTATTCCGAAGGATGATTTTAGTGAATATATAAATAAAAGTAATAACTTAGAGCATGGTATAACAGAAACCTTAGAGTTTACTAAGTCAGAAGTTGAAACATTATTATCAAGAACTATGGGGAAAAATATAACCCTAACTGAAGAAGAGTTTACAAAATTAAAAGATGGGATAAACTTAAAATATCAAGAAATCATTGATAAGGAAAAGCCAACTGAAGGAAATGTAATAAGAAATTCTTTAGAAGCTGAAAAGATAAAGAATAGTGAGATTATTACTAATATAGAGAGTAAGGCTAATAATGATATAAATTTGGCTACAAAGGATATTGTAAAAAATTCTATTAATAAAGCTGGAGAAACAAGCAAAGAAATAATCAAAGATTTAATTACAGTATTAAAAAATGAAGGAAGTGTTCCAGAAAAAATATTAGACATAATTAAAAATAATATAAATGAAATAAAAGTCTTTAATAAGATAAGTTCTGAATATTATTATGCGGATATTCCAATTAACATAAGGGAACAGGAGTATCCATGTAAGATAATAGTAAAGGATAAGAGGCAATATAGTAAGAAAATTGATAGTACCAATATAAAGATGGTAATAACTATAGATACTAAAAACCTAGGCATAGTAGATGGATATATGAAGGTTTTAGATAAAAAAATAAATGTTGATTTAAAATGTGAAGACAGATATGTTAAAATAATAGATATGGCAAAGAATAAATTAGCTTATAATATTGAATCTATGGGATTTTTAGTTGATATTAATGTATCTAAAAAGGAAGAGGAAGTATCACTAGCAACATGTAGAGCCTTCTTCAATCCTGATTCTGGAACTGCTATAGATAGGAGGGTATAAGTTTATACCAGGAGGAAAAGGTATATGAAAGGAAGAAAAAGAGCTGCAGCCTTAAAATATGAAGAAAATATAGTAGCACCTATTGTAACTGCTAGTGGTATGGGCTATATAGCAGATAAAATAATAGAAAAAGCAGAAGAAAATGATGTCCCAATAGTGTATAATAAGGAATTGACAGAGCTGCTTTGTAATGTTGATATAGGAGAAAGCATACCAACAGACCTATATGAAGCAGTAGCACATATAATTGCTTATGTAACAGATTTAGATAGAATAATAGAAAGGTGAGTAGATTAAATGGCTTTATACGCTATTTCAGATCTTCATCTTGCTTTTACAACAGATAAACCAATGGACATATTTGGAGAGAAATGGATTAAGCATGATGAAAAGATTAAGGAAAACTGGATTAGTAAAATAAAAGAAGAAGATACTGTACTTATAGCAGGAGATATATCTTGGTCTATGAAGTCTAGTGATAGTAAAGCAGATTTAGATTGGATAAATGATTTACCTGGTAAAAAAATTATATCAAAGGGAAATCATGATTATTGGTGGAGCGGAATTTCCAAGCTAAATAGTATGTATGAAAATACTAAATTTCTTCAAAATAATTTTTATAGCTATGAAGATTATGCTATTTGTGGTTCTAGAGGATGGATACTAGAAGGTAGCGATAGATTTACAGAAAAAGATAAAAAGATATTTAATAGAGAAATAATTAGACTTAGATTATCTTTAGATAAGGCAAAAGAAGCTGGATTTAATAAATTCATAGTAATGATTCATTATCCGCCTATTAATGAAAAGATAGAGGCTTCAGCCTTTACTGAAATATTTAAGGAGTATGGTGTAGAAAAAGTTATATATGGACATCTTCATGGTCCAGCTTTAGGATCTGCATTTAATGGAGAACATGAAGGTGTAGAGTATATTATTACATCCTGTGATTACTTAAATTTTGATCCAATAAGAATATTATAGTAATATTGTAAGAATAAAATATAAATTAAGTTTGTATTCCAATATAAGGTACAAACTTAATTTTTTTGCTTTTATGAAAATTGACACTAAAAAACCAGGGAATTACACTAAAATTAATAAGTTGTTTTCTATAAGTTGGATTGGAGGGGATTTTATGGCTATACATGATTGGAATAATGATGGAAGGAAAGGGATATCATCATTTGGGGCTATTCTAAGTACTATTTTAGGACTTGTGTCTGTAGCCTTTATATTTACCATATTTGATGTAAATATTGATAATGTACCTACATTCATAATTGTTATTATGTGGATTATAAATTCATCTGTTTTGTCAGTAATTTGTGAAATTATTGGAATATAAATATTAAGTAAAGGAGCTACTTTTCAGTAGCTCCTTTAAAATTGCTAAAAAGTTCACAACACAACGAAAAAACTTATCGAGAGTTATTGACAATCAATTTCAATTAACTATAATTGTAAATAGAAGGAACATATAGGGGGAAGATGTATGACAATATTCAATATGAAAGTAGGTCAAACTGGAATTGTAAGAGATATAGAAGGAGACCCTAAATTAGCTAAAAGACTTAAGGCATTAGGATGTGTAAAGGGGACACAAGTAAAGGTAAAGTTAGTAGCACCATTAGGTGATCCAATAGTAATATCATTTAGAGGTTTTGATTTAGCGATTAGAAAAAATGATGCAAAAAACATATATTTAAATGTTTAAGGAGTGGGGAATATGATAAATGTAGCATTAGTAGGTAACCCTAATACAGGAAAAACCACAGTATTTAATGCACTAACTGGATCAAAACAATATGTTGGAAATTGGGCAGGAGTAACTATAGACAAAAAGTACGGATTTATAAATAAAGATATAAAAATTGTAGATTTACCTGGTATTTATGCAATGGACACATATTCAAACGAAGAAAAAGTATCAAGAGCATATTTAGAAAATGAAGAAGTTGATTTAATAATAAATGTAGTAGATGCTACAAACTTAGAAAGAAATTTATATCTTACAACACAATTAATGCAATTTAATAAGCCTATTTTAGTACTATTAAATATGATGGATATAGCTACTAAAAGAGGACTTGACATAGATACAGCAATTCTAGGGGAAAAACTAGGAGTATCAATTTTACCAATATCAGCTAAAAATAAAAAAGGATTAGATAATATAGTAGAAGATATAGACAAAGCAAGAAAATTTAATCCAAACTATAATGTAAATTTCAGTGATGAGAATGAAGCTTATTCTTATATAGCTAATTTAATAAAGGAATCATCTAAAGGTGATGGAAAAACAAATTACATAGGAGAAAAAATAGATAAGGTAGTATTAAATCCAATACTGGCATACCCAGTATTTTTAATTGCCCTTCTTATAATATTTAAATTTACTTTCAATTGGTTCGGACAACCTCTAGCAGATATTTTAGATGCTTTTGTAGCAGATACATTTACACCAATAATAGAAGGCTTACTTGTAAATTCATCACACTGGTTTAAGTCTCTAATAATTGATGGAATAGTAGCTGGAGTTGGAGGAGTTATAGTTTTCTTCCCAATAGTATTTTCACTTTTCATAGGAATATCATTCCTTGAAGATTGTGGATATATGTCAAGAATAGCCTTCCTTATGGATAGAATAATGAGAAAAATTGGGTTATCTGGTAAGGCGTTTATTCCGATGATAATGGGATTTGGATGTTCAGCACCAGCAATAATGGCAACTAGAACTTTAGAAAGTGAAAAAGATAGAAAGATGACAGCTTTATTAGCACCACTTGTAACTTGTGGAGCTAGACTACCTGTTTATGCTTTATTTGCATCAATATTTTTCGTATCAAATCAAGAACTTGTAGTAATGGGACTTTATTTATTAGGAATTATTGTAGCTATTTTAGTTGGATTATTATTTAAAAATACATTATTTAAAAAGGATGAACAACCATTTATATTAGAACTTCCAGAATATAAATTACCAAGTTTTAAGAATATAATTATCAATGCTTGGGATAAATCTAAAGGATTTATAATAAGAGCAGGAACACTAATATTTGCAGTATCAATAGTAGTTTGGTTCTTAACATATTTCAATATGAATGGATTTACAGAAGAAATAAATACTAGTTTCTTAGCAAAATTCGGAGGTCTTTTATCACCTATATTTAAACCATTAGGTTTTGGTGGCTGGGAAGCAGGGGTATCAATACTTACTGGACTTGCAGCTAAGGAAGTAATAATTGGAACAATGGAAATAGTATATGGAGATTTAGCAGTAGTTTTACCAACTATGTTTACTTCAATAACAGCCTTAAGTTTCTTAGTATTTGTTTCATTATATACACCATGCTTTGCTGTAATAAGCGTTATGAAGAAAGAATATGGAAGTAAGATGATGTATATATCAGTTATATATCAATTTGTACTAGCTTGGGTTGTAGCATACTTATTTAGATTCATAGCCACTCTAGTAACTGGTGATATGACTCTTTCATATATAATACAATTCTTAATATTCTTAGGAATAGTATCCTTAGGAATCTTGCTTTTAGTTAAGTATTTTAATAAGGAAGATGTTAAAGAAGCAGTACACCAATAAATTAGTATGAATTTGGAATTACTTTAAAACTCAGCATTAGCTGAGTTTTTTATTTACATAAACAACGGTTAATAACTACACACATATATGTTGTAACCATATATGACTGTGTTTTAGAAAAATGTTGTTAATTTATTAAAAGTATAAAGGTATAACATAATATGAATTTTTGTATACTATAATTTTTTTCAATATAAAGATGTTTATATCCATAAATATATTTATATTAAGTGGTATGTAGAAACATTAAATTGTAACTTTGGAAATCCTTTATTCTCATATATGAAGATTCTTTTAAGAAGTTTTTAAATAATTCTATTTGATTTAAAATAAAAGTTCTATATTTATTGCTAAAATCAAGAATGTGCCAATTCAAATAATTTTCAAGATATTTAGTTGCAACTCCCCTAAACCTAAATAGCCACCTTCTTATATTTAAGGAGAAGCTATGAATGAACAAGCATTTTTTAGGCAAAGAAGAATTTAATTCTTTTATATCTTTTGAGTAAATGTTATTTTTTCCGGAAAGCTCATTAGACTCTAATTCCTTAATAATAAGAGATAGTTTTTTATTTTTAGCTGGTAGAAGTTTTGAGTTATGTTTTTTAGTATATATATCAAAATATCTATCATTATAAGCTGATAAAATAGCATTTTCATCGATGTTATAAGAAAAATTACTACTTATAGAATTAAGAGAAATGCTATATCTACTAATAACTTTTGATAATAAAGTTTTATTACTATCCATTGCACAAGCTATAAAAACTTTTCCGCGTCTATAATTTTCAGCATTTCTATCGCCTTTAAAGTTTTCTAACATCATAACTTTACTTACCTCTACATAGTTTTTCAAAATGTTATAGTAATTTTTATTTTGAGTAATTAGTATTTTATGTCGCCAGAAAAAGGAGGTTGCTAAATTTATATTAAGAATAGCAGAACACTCTCTAAGGGACTTTCCATTATTTAATAAAATGAAATATTTAATCCATAGATCAGCAGATTTTTTTGAATAACTAAATAATGTTTTTGTTTTGGGAGAAAAAGTCTTATTGCAGTTAGAATTTGAGCATTTATATCTTTGAAGGCCATTATATTTACCAAATTTTATAATTTTTTTTCTGTTACAATGAGGGCAACATAAAATCTCTCGATTCTTTAATAAATCGATAACTGCTAATTTGCTGTTGTATTTATTAACTATATTTAATTTACTTTCTACTGTATTGCTATCAAGTTCTTGAAATTCATTAAAATACATAAATAGGATCCTTTCAATAAAAAACAGATATATTTCTTTTGAATTTTTGACAACAGTAAATTATTTTATTCAATTATATAGCGAATAACAACATTTTTCTAAAACAGACACTTATTGTTTCAGAGATATGTATAGGTAAGTTAAAGATAAGAGTGAAAATCCTTTTAAATGTATACTAAGAAACTAAAGGTAATAGAAAATTAAAATTAAATATATATAGTGAATTTTTTAATTAATAGTTTAATTAATTTAATTTAATATATTGAAATGGATTATCAATTAATATATACTATCACTAATCTTTGTAATATGGAAATTAATATCAATAGAAAATATGATTGTGAAAATAATTTGAATAAAGAGGAGATTTAAAATGAAATCTATAAAAAAATATATGTACATAACAATAGGTCTTATTTCTGTAATTATAGGGGCTATAGGTGTTGTACTTCCTATATTACCAACTACTCCATTCTTGCTTTTAGCTTCATTTTGTTTTGCAAAAGGATCTGAAAGATTTAATAATTGGTTTATTAACACAAAGTTATATAAGAAGCATTTAGATTCCTTCATTAAAGAAAGGTCAATGACACTAAAAGAAAAGGTAGGTCTTTTAGCATTTTCAGACTTCATGCTAGCATTTCCATTAATCTTAGTGGATAGTTTACTTATAAAGATATTTATAATATGTCTTATTATGTTTAAGTACTATTACTTTATTTTTAAGATAAAAACAATAACAAAAGAAAAGAAATCAGTACTAAAGTTAGAAGAAGATATTTAGTAAGAAGAATGCTACATATAGGTAGCAATAGGGGATTTTTATATACCTATGTATTACTATAAGAATTTTAAAATAATTATAGATATTGTGACTTTGTTACATTCAAAAAATTATTGTTGGAATATACTTATATCATAAAAAGAATTTATGAATCGGGGGAATTAAAATGAATAGTAATATAAAAGTATATACAACAAACACATGTCCATGGTGCACAAAGGTTAAAAATTACTTAACAAGTAAGAATGTTAATTACGAAGAAGTAAACGTAGGATTAAATAGAGCTGCAGCTATAGAAATGGTAAATAAAAGTGGCCAAATGGGAGTGCCAGTTTTAGATATCAATGGCAGTATAGTAGTTGGATTTGATAAGATGAGAATAGATTCATTGTTAAATTTATAATTAAATTTATTAAAAGTTATTTAATAAGTTGAATATAAGAAGAAGTAAAGCTACAATTATAGTAGCTTTATTTTTTTTGTTTATAAGGGGGAAAAATGGATTTAAAAGATGAATTATTAAAATACTATCCTTTTTTAATGGATTTAGATAGTGAAGTTTTAGATATTATATTAAAGAGAGTTTTAGTAAGTAATTACGAAGTAGGTACAAATGTATTTAGTAATAAAGTAAGCTGCATAGGATTTTCATTTATTTTAGAAGGACGACTTAGAATATATAAAATAGGTGATGATGGTAAAGAAGTAACTCTTTATAGAATAGGAAAAGGAGATAGTTGCTTTAATACAATTTTATGTGCATTAACTGATTCAGATGAAGTTTCTTTTGCAGATGTTGAAGAAAATGCAGTTATTGCAATTTTACCAATGGACATATTTAAAAGATATTTAATAAATAACAATAGTTTTTTAAAGTATATGTTTAGGAATTTATATAATAAATTTGAAAATGTGGTAGAAGGCTTTGAAAAAGTAACTTTTAATAGTATTGAAAATAGAATTATAGATTATTTTAATTTAAAGCTTGTGGATAATCATGGTGTTAAAATTATATATACAACTCATGAAAAAATAGCTGCTGATATTGGATCATCAAGAGAGGTAGTAAGTAGAAGCTTAAAGGGACTGGAGAAAAGAGGCATATTAGAACTTGGAAGAGGTAAAATAAAAATAAAAAACTGGATTTATTAATTTAACTTGACAAATTCGTAACAATATTTTAAAATCTGAATATAGTAATATTATTGATATTAAAATAACAATCGGAAATAAATTTATGGGGTGGTATTGTGGACAATAATTATAAGCAATATGAGGATGTAGCAGAATTCTTGAAGGTTTTGGCACATCCAGTAAGACTTTGTATAGTAAGAAATCTTTTGGAAAAGGGAAATTGCAATGTAACTAATATGCATAGTTGCTTAGGAATGCCTCAATCAACCATTTCTCAACATTTACAAAAGCTTAAGAGTATAGGAATTATTAAGGGCGAAAGAAATGGCTTAGAAATAGTATATGAAGTTGTAGATAAAAGAGTTGAAAAAATAATACAAGCTCTATTAGATAAGGAATAAAAAAAAATACTCCGAAAAGGAGTGTTTTTTATCACATATATATCTATAAATCATAATATAGTGATATAAAGATAAATGCTAAGTAATAAGTAAGAGTTAAGAGAAGAAAATAATAGATAGTAATAAAATTAATGACTAAGTATAAAGTATAGTTTTTAATTGTTATTTATAAATAGTTTTAGAGAATTAATAAAAATTTATAAAAATTTATAATATAAATACTAGGAGGATTAGTAATGAAACAAAAGGTATTGATCGTTGGAGGAGTTGCAGCTGGGGCTTCAGCAGCAGCTAGACTTAGAAGACTAAGGGAAGACATAGATATAGTAATCTTTGAAAGAGGAGAATATATTTCATTTGCAAATTGTGGACTACCTTATTATGTAGGAGAAGTAATACAAGATAGAGAGGCACTTTTACTTCAAACACCTGGACAAATGAAAGACAGATTTAATATAGATGTAAGAATAAATAGTGACGTTATTGAAGTAAATCCAGATACTAAATCAGTAAAAGTTAAAAATCAAGATAGAATCTATGATGAAAGTTATGATTATTTAGTATTAGCACCAGGTGCAAAACCAATAACTCCAAATTTACCTGGAATAGATAGTAAAAAGATTTTTACAGTTAGAAATGTTTCAGATATAGATAAGATAAAATCTTATGTAGATAAAAATACTACAAAGTCAGCAGTTGTTATAGGTGGCGGATTTATAGGTATTGAAATGGCAGAAAATTTAAAGGAAAGAGATATTAATGTAACTTTGATTGAAGCTGCCCCTCATGTTTTAGCACCTTTTGATACAGATTTTTCTAATATAATTGAAAAAGAATTAAATGATAATGAAGTAAGTATTATTTTAAATAATAAAGTTGTAGCTTTTTCAGAAGAAGGAAATTTAATAAATGTAGTTCTAGATGATGAAAGAGTTGTTAAAGCTGATATGGTTATTTCTGCTATAGGGGTAATGCCTGATACAAGATTTATAAAGGATACTGGAATAAAACTTGGTGAAAGAGGACATATAGTAGTAAACGAGCATATGGAAACTAGCATAGAAGGAATATATGCAGGTGGAGATGCTGTAGTAGTTAAAGACTATGTAAATGGAAATGAAGCGTTTATACCACTAGCAGGACCAGCTAATAAGCACGGAAGAATTATAGCTGATAATATTGCAGGGCTAGATAGTGTTTATAAAGGAACTCTTGGAACTTCAATAATTAAAGTATTTGATATGGTAGCTGCTTCAACAGGTAATAATGAAAGAACTTTAAATAGATATGGAATTAAGTATGATAAAGTTTATTTACATCCTATGAGCCATGCAGGATACTATCCTAATGCAATTCCACTAACTATAAAAGTTATTTATGATAAAGAAGGAAAGATATTAGGAGCACAAGTATTAGGCTATGAAGGTGTAGATAAATTTATAGATGTAATTGCAACTTCTATAAAGTTTGGAGGAAGAATGGAAGATTTAGCAGAGTTAGATTTAGCTTATGCACCACCATTCTTATCAGCAAAATCACCAGCAAACATGGCTGGATTTATGGCTGAAAACCAAAGAAAAGGCTTAGTTAAGTTGATAAACATAGATGAATTAAGTAGTTTTGATAGTAACAAGCAAATTTTAGTAGATACTAGAGATAGAGAAGAAGTTGAACTTGGAAGTATACCAAATTCAATAAATATACCTGTTAATGATTTAAGAAACAATTTAGATAAATTAGATAAGAATAAAGAAATAATAGTATATTGTGCTGTTGGTTTAAGAGGATACATTGCATCTAGATTATTAGAAGCAAATGGATTTAATGTTAGAAACTTAAACGGTGGATATAAGACTTATTCAACTTTTGATTATAAAGCTAAAACTATAGAAGCTAATGAAAAAGAAGCGGACTTAGTAATGCAAGAAGTTGCATTAGATAAAGTTAGAGAATTAAATGCAACTGGTCTTTCTTGTCCAGGACCATTAATGCAAGTTAAAATGACAATGGATGCTATGTTTGATGGAGAAGTATTAAAGGTAAAGGCTTCAGATCCAGGATTCTATAAAGATATACAAGCATGGGCAGATAGAACAAATAACAGATTAGTTAATATAGAAAAGAATAAGGGTATAATTGAGGCTACACTTATGAAGTGTTCAAATCAATTATTAAATGATAATGAATTACAAAATAAAATAGCTAAGGACCTTGGAAAAGGAGCACCGTTAGCACCAGTAAAAAATGGCCAAACTATGGTAGTATTTAGTGGAGACTTAGATAAAGCTATAGCATCATTTATTATTGCAAATGGAGCAGCTACTATGGGTAAAAAGGTTACAATGTTATTTACTTTCTGGGGATTAAATGTTCTTAGAAAAACAGAAAAAGTTAAAACTCCTAAGACACTAATTGAAAAAGCCTTTGCAATGATGATGCCAAGAGGAAGCAAGAAATTAGGTCTTTCAAGAATGAATATGGGCGGCATGGGTGCTAAAATGATCAGAGGTGTCATGAAGGATAAAAATATCCAATCATTAGAAGATCTTATGCAAGCAGCCATTGCAAGTGGAGTAGAAATAGTAGCTTGTACAATGTCTATGGATGTTATGGGAATTAAGAAAGAAGAATTAATAGATGGAATAACTTACGCTGGAGTTGGATATTACCTAGGTCAAGCAGACGATGCAAATGTTAACTTATTTATCTAAGGAACAGGTAATAGAAAATAGTTAAGAGTTTAAAATGAAGAGTTTGGAGGAAATTCCTCCAGACTTGAAATTATAAATCTATGTGTAAGTACTTTAGTTTAGAATGGATTCGGTGAAGAGATATCTCAATTAATGTTTTATAGATAAGATTGAAGATGAAAAATAGTAAATGATAGTGAATAAGAGGTTGTCATAGGACAACCTCTTTATTTATGAATTTAAATTTTTCATTATTAATAGTACATTTAATAATAGCATTATTAGTAATACATAATTAAGTACTTAATTATTAATTTTAGATTGTTCGAATTTTATATATTCATTATTAATAGCAGAAATATTGATATTTAATTCTTCAAGGCTTCTAGTTTGTAAGTCCATATTAGCAGCAATCTCTTCAGAAAGTGCTGAATGTTCTTGAGAAATAGTGCTAACAGTATCCATTATAGATAAAACATTATCCTTTTCAGAAGAAGCAGTAGTTAAATTTTCGATACAGTTATCTATTTCCTTAACTGATTCACTAATTGAAGATTTAATATTAGTAAAGCTACCCTTAGTGCTTTGTAAAGTTTTTTGTTGATTATCAACAGCAATTCCACCATTCTCCATGGCTTTAGATGCATCTAAAATATCACTCTTAATATCATCTAATATAGTAGTTATACTTTCTACAGCTTGTTTAGAGTTTTCAGCAAGTTTTCTAACTTCTCCTGCAACTACAGAAAAACCTTTTCCAGCTTCTCCAGCTCTTGCAGCTTCAATTGCTGCATTTAAAGACAGTAGATTTGTTTGAGATGCAATTTGACTAATAGAATCAGTAATAGTATTTACAGATTCTAATTTTGAAACTAGAGAATTTACAGTAGAACTAACAGTTGTAAAAGCTTGTTGTAATAAGCTTAATGAATCATCTAAAGCAGTAAAAGTATTTAAGCCTTCATCAGCTACCTTATCTGTATCTATAACTGTTATTTGAACATTAGTTATATTATAAGCTAATTGCTCCATACGTGTATTAAAACCCTCTAAAATATTTCTTGCATTATTTATTTCTTCAGCTTGAGTTAATGTAGCGTTGGTTAATGATGATAATGAATTATTAACATCAGTAATAGCACCAGATATTCTAGAACTATTTTCCCCTAAATTAAACATTTCCTTTTTAAATTTTTCAGTAACATCTTCTTTTTCTTGTACTTCCTTAGCAATCACTTCTTCATTAATTTCATTACTCTCTTTTGCTAATTTAGTAGCCTTTTTCTTAGAAAATAACCCCATTTTATAACCTCCTAATTTTATCCTTTCCATCTCTAGCCATTTCTTTTATTTTTTGTGTTGAGCCAATAGATGTAATGACTTCTGAAAACCATCTAAGGGCTGTTTCTTCCTCGCCTATTCGCCTATTTATTTCTCCTATTAGAAACATAATAGAAAACTTATCTAATCCATAAACAGGTAGTTTCTCATTTATATATGTATCATTAAAAGAAAGTAAAGCTTGATTTAAATAAATTTTTTCATTAGTTTCATCTGACAATAATCTATACATCCAAGCTATTTTTAAGCATATCATTGCTTTAGTACTTTCTTTTCTTTCAATTATTACAGAGTTTAACAAAGCAAGTTTATATCTTTCTATTGCTACCTTTTCATTAAATGGAATAGGATATTCTCTATTAACCCATTTAGGTGTAATTTTTGATTTTACTAATTCT
>NZ_JABUTB010000049.1 GCF_021443865.1 Clostridium sp. | reverse complement strand
CTATAAAAGAATATATTGCTATATGAAGTTTATTTTTATCTTCTATGTAATTAACAGCGTCTTCAATAGTATTCTTAAATATTTTATATCCTAATATATCAATAAAATTGTTATCTTTCATATTATCTCCTTAATAATTAATACGTAAAATTATCCATAAATATAATATCATATTTATTTGCTTTACTAAAGTTATTATTAATTAATGTTCTTATAAAAATCTTATCCTTAGTAAATATAAAAAATTAATAAAGGAGCTGATTTTCCAGCTCCCTTATTAAACTTATAAGCTTTAAATATCTTATTAACTAATTTGTAGTTATTATTTATTTAATATCTTTTCCAAATCTTTAACTATTTCATCTTCTGGATTTAATTTCTTTGCAATATCTAAATGAAGCTTTGCTTCTTCATAATTATTTAAATTCATATAACACATAACTATATTAGTGCATACTTCAACTTCCTTAGTAACTTCAAAGGCTTTTTTAAAGTATTTAATAGCATTTTCATAATCATTTATACACGCATAGTTTATTCCTAGTTCAACTACCACTTCATAAATTCCACTTTCCCTAGCTATACTTTCATTTAAGTAATATATTGCTTTTTCATAATTTTCTAATTTTCTATATGCAACACCTAAATAATAATATATTAGTGGGTTACTATCAAAATTATTAAGTAAATCTAATAGCATTTTTATTGTTTTGGTTGGGTCATCTTTTAGATATTCTATTGCTAATTCATAATTTGATATATTATTTATATCATCCACTAAATATTTAATATCTTCTGTAACCTTGCCATTCATATTAATATATTCATTAATTGCTACTTTAGCAGCTTTAAAATCCCCGTCGTCTTTTAATATTAATGCCTTGTATAAAAATGCTTCAGGAATCTTTAGTAAGTTTTTCTCACAGTAATCAATATCGGCAAGTAATATATCTTTAAAACCACTATCCTTTTCTCTAATACTCTCACCAACTAGTAGAAGCTTTTTCATAATATCTATATCTTTAGAATATCTATAATATCCTTTTAGCAATAAATATCCATCAATAAGCTTATCTTCTTTTATTTTATTAGATATAACGCTTCTTATACAATTATCAGTATCCTTTATATATGATAAAATCACCTCATAATCTTCATTAAACTTTAAATTTTCATCTGCTCCTATAGCTAAAAACATGCCTTCAATAAAATAAAATATTGGTAAGTTCTTTATTTTAATTTCATTTTTAATATTTGTAGTTATATATTCTGAGGATATAGGTAAATATAATTCCTTATTTGAAAAAGATACATATTCAGGAATACCAACATTCCCTTTAAAACCATCCTTGTCTATTTCTAAAAATAATAATTTACCTAATTTTTCTTTAAAAGTTGAATTATAATCCAAACATATTCCTCCTTTTATTTGGTTTACTATAAATAATACTATATATTTTATTAGGTTTCAAATAACAAATTCATATTAAATAAAAAAGTAGATGTCCATTTGTTATATTCTAATATAATAACAAATGAACATCTTATTTTATACTAATTTAACTTTTCATTAACTAACTTTATAACTTCTGATTTAAAGCTTTCAAGCTGATTATCAGCGTCCTTTGAATCATTTCCTTGAACTGCTACATAAGCTTTCATTTTTGGTTCAGTACCTGAAGGTCTTACTACAAACCATGATCCATTTTCTAAAACAAATTTAAGAACATTTGATTTAGGAAGATTTATTTCCTTCTTATCTCCAGTTAATAAATTTTCTTCAGTGCTAAGTTTGTAGTCATACTTTACATTAACCTTAACTCCATTTACTTCTTTAAGTTCTTCGTTTCTTAAAGAATCTATGCACTTAGCTATTTTTTCAGCGCCTTCTTTACCCTTTAATTCAAATGAAACTAAAGTTTCTTTAAAGAATCCATACTTTTCATAAAGTTCAATTAAAGCATCATAAAGACTCTTTCCTTCTTCTTTATAGAATAAAGTCATTTCTGCTATTAACATTGAAGCAATAACAGCATCCTTATCTCTTACAAAGTCTCCTGCTAAATATCCATAGCTTTCTTCAAAACCAAATAAATATGTTTTATCTTTATTTTCTTCGAAGCCTTGCATTTTTTCTCCAATATATTTAAAGCCTGTTAAAACTTCCATTAATTCAACATTATATGATTCAGCAATTTTTTTAACACCATCTGTAGTTACTATAGTCTTTATAACTACTCCATTTTCAGGTAATTTATTTTCTTCTTTTAAAGAATCTAAAATATATTGAGTTAATAATAGTCCTGTTTGATTTCCAGTTAATACTCTATATTCTCCTTCACTATCCTTAACAACTACTCCAATTCTATCGCAATCAGGGTCAGTGGCAAAAATAACATCTGGATTTTCTTCCTTTGCCATATCTAAAGCTAATTTAAATACAGCTGGTTCTTCTGGATTTGGATATGAAGCAGTTGGAAAATTACCATCTGGCATTTCTTGTTCCTTAACAACTGATACACCTGTATATCCAAGCTCCTTTAACACTCTTCTAACTGGCATATTTCCTGAACCATGTATAGGAGTATATATAACTTTTAAATCTCTTGCTTTTTCTTTTACTAATTCTTTTCTAATTGTTAAAGCTTTCACTCTATCTACGTATAATTTATCTACATCTTCACCAATATATACTAATAGATTTTTCTCTATAGCTTCTTCTTCAGAAATACCTTTTATCATATCAAAATTTTCAATTTTATTAACTTCATTGATTATAATATTAGCTTTTTCATCAGTTACTTGACCACCAAACTCATCATAAACCTTATATCCATTATATTCTTTAGGATTATGTGAAGCTGTAACTACTATACCTCCAGTACAGTTTAACTCTCTAACTGCAAAAGAAAGCATAGGTGTTGGTCTTAAGCCTTCATATAAATACACTTTAACATTATTTGCACATAAAGTTAAAGCAGCAGCTTTTGCAAATTCCTTTGACATATTTCTTGAATCATAAGCTATTGCAACTGATGGATTTTCAAATCTTCCATTTAAATAATTTGCAAAGCCTTGAGTAGCTTTCGATACTGTATAGATATTCATTCTATTGCTACCAGCTCCAATTACACCTCTAAGTCCGCCTGTACCAAAGTCAAGATCCTTATAAAATCTATCTTCAATTTCTTTTTCATCTTTAATACTTCTTAATTCATTTTTCATAACATCATCTACAACAGTTGATGATAACCAATCATTATATTTCTCTTTATACAACATATTATACCTCCAAAATGTACTGATCAGCTAATATTATACACTAAATATATAGAATATGGAATAAAAAAATGCAAAGAGTGCAAATCTTGCAAATCCTTGCATTTTAATACATTTTTCTACTTTTTTCGCACTATTCTTGTGCTAATTCCATATCGTCACTTACGGTTTTTCTTTCGTATGTAACTGATGCAATAACAGTATTTAAATCATCAATTATAGATAGCTCTGATGCAACTTCCAAATCTCCTGCTCTATATACATATCCATTATTGCTATCATTAATATTTATTTTGATATACTTTGGTAAATTATTTGCAGTACACTCAATTTTAACAGAATCTTTTTCCTTTTGAAGTACCATACCTTTCTTGTTTAAATATCCTTCACCTTCATAATATATAGGCACATTAGAGGTTATTTTTTTGTTTTCATCTAGTTCTTCTAAATCCAAATGAATTATTTTATGTGTTACAGGATCTCTTTGAACATCTTTTATTAATGCTTGATAATCTTCTCCATTTAAACCAAAGCTTATAACTCCATGTTCTCCATTTTTTGATATTTCCCTACATAATTCCAATTCTCCAACTTCAAACAAAAATTCATTTATTTTTTTCCCATATAAAATTCCTGGAACCTTACCTTCTCTTCTTAACTTTTTTGCATTGTTAGGGATACTCTCATCTCTTTTATTTAAATTTAGGCTATTCACAAATAACTCCTCCTATTATTTAACTTTTCTTCAGATATTCTTATCATTTTTCATTATTTTTATTCAAAATTTGCTAATTTACTATTTATTTAATAATTGAAAGGTTTATATTGCATAGTTATAATTATTAAAATATAATAATTATGTTTGTATAGAATTATATGAATAAAATTAATACTATTCTTAAGAAAGAGGGTGCTTTTGTGTATAATATGAATCAAAATGAAACTCCACTATTTAATGCTTTAATGGAATATGTAAATAGAGAAACTCTACCCTTTCATGTCCCAGGACACAAAAAAGGAGTAGGAGTTGATAATGAATTTAGAAATTTTATTGGAGATAACCCATTTAAAATAGATGTTACTGTATTTAAATTAGTAGATAGCTTACACCATCCTACTGGTCCTATAAAAAAAGCTCAAGAATTAGCTGCTGATGCTTACGGATCAGATGCTACATTTTTCTCAATCCATGGAACATCTGGTGCAATCCAAGCTATGATATTATCAGTTGTAAATGATGGTGAAAAAATTATAGTTCCAAGAAATGTACATAAGTCAGTTACTTCTGGAATAATCCTTAGTGGTGCATCACCTATATTTATGGAACCAGAAATAGATAAAAAATTAGGAATAGCTCACGGTGTAACTCCAGAAACTGTTGCAAAAACCTTAGAAGAAAATCCCGATGCCAAGGCAGTATTAATTATTAATCCTACCTACTATGGTGTAGCTACAGATATAAAGAAAATTGCTGATATAGTTCATAGTTATAATATACCTTTAATAGTTGATGAAGCTCATGGACCTCACTTAGCATTTTCAGAAAAACTACCAATGTCTGCACTTGAAGCAGGAGCAGATATTTGCGCTCAAAGCACTCATAAAATAATTGGTTCATTAACTCAAGGATCTTTATTGCATGTCAAAAGTAAATATGTAAATCCTAAAAGAGTTCAACAAATATTAAATTTACTACATACAACTTCACCATCATATATATTAATGGCTTCTTTAGATTGTGCTAGAAGACAAATCGCTTTAGAAGGAAAAGAATTACTTGATAAAGCTATTGATTTATGCAAATATACAAGAAATGAAATAAATAAAATCCCAGGATTTTATTGCTTTGGAGAAGAAGTACTTGGAAAGTCTGGCTCATATGCCTTTGACCCTACAAAACTTACAATTTCATCAAGAGAACTTGGAATAACAGGATTTGAACTAGATATGATCCTTGCTGATAAATATCATATACAAATGGAATTATCAGACTTCTATAACGTTTTAGCTGTGGGCTCCTTCGGTGATACTAGAGATGGAATGGATAAATTAATATCAGCTTTAAAATCTATATCTGAAGAGTATTATGGCAAAAGAGAACCTATTCAAGACTTCTTAGATATTCCTAATATTCCTAAAAAAATATTAGAACCAAGAGAAGCCTTTTATAGTGAAAAAGTTTCTATTCCTATAGATGAAAGTATAGGAGAAATATCTGGAGAATTTTTATTAGCTTATCCTCCTGGCATACCTGTGCTTTGCCCTGGAGAAATAATCACAAAAGAAGTTGTAGATTATGTTCATGATTTAAAAAGAGCTAATTTATACGTTCAAGGTACAGAAGATTCAACTATAGAAAATATTAAAATAGTAAAAAAATAAAAAAATCCCCCTAACGTTAGAAATATTTATCCTAACATTAGGGGGAATTTCTAAATAAACTCTAATTAAAAACTTAAACTATAGAACTAAAAATTAGCTTTTATAAACTCCTGAAGGAATTTATTCCTCCATTTTATATTTTTCATTATTAAGTTTACATTTATCCTGGCTTCTTTTATAGTCCTAAATACTCTTCTAATGTTAAATCATTATTTTCAAAATTTTTGCTATGCTCAACACCAATATATCTAAAGTGCCAAGATTCATGCATATATCCTGTAATCCATTCCTTACCCTCAGGATATCTTAAAATAAATCCATACTTTGTGCAATTTTTCTTAAGCCATTCTGCTTCTTCAGTATATTTAAAGTCTTCCTCTGCCCAAACTGATCTATCTACTCCGCCTATATCAAAAGCCAGGCCAGTTTGATGTTCGCTAAAGCCAGGCTTTGCTGAAAATGTATCTGTAGGATCTTGTCCATAATTGGCTACATAATTATTATAAAGTCTATTTTGAGACCAATAGCTTCTATAGGTAGAAAAAGCATTTAAGTATATGCCCTCTTCTTGAGCGTCCTTTTTCATTTCTTCAAAGGCAGCTCTTGCCTCAGAACCTTCTCCTGGAAGAAATGTGTCTGGAAGACCATATTCTTTTGTAACTACTAATATTCCATTTATATATTTAGGCTCTCTTAAACTTGCATCTTCATTAGATTTTTCTTCATAAGTTTCATTTATTCTTCTAGCATTAGCTTTTTTATTAGTTTCAGCAATATATTTGCTTAATTCATCTAAACTTTCCTTGGCTAAAGTATATTTTTTTTCTTTAAATAAATCACTAAAATTATTTAAATATTCATTTACTTCTTCTTTTTCACTATCAATAAAATTATTGAAATTTGTATCATTAATTTTATTGAAATATTCTTCTAGCTCTCTTTCATTTATGGCACTTAAATCATTAATCTTAGATTTTAGTTCTAAAATTTGTTTTTCCACCTCTTCATCAAATTCATTTGATAATTTACTTTCAATATTTTTAATTAATTCATTAATTACATCTAAAGTTTCCTCATTGCCATATAAGTTTGAGTAACTAATTTTTAAATTTTTAAAATCATTTATATACCCTAAGCTTTCATTAAATCTTTCACTAGCTTTTACTTCTCTTCTCATTAATGAAAAATATTGAAATTTTATTGGTATATAAATAAAGGCCCATAGAACAACTAAAAATATGACTATACTTATAAAGTTAAACCTTGACCTCTTCTTAGTTTTTCTCGCTTTTTGTTTCAAAATTAAACCTCCATTAATATACTTCTAATTAGATGTCTATTCTCCTTTTAGAAGTACTTTAAGATTTTCTCTTAAGTTCTTATCTAAAGAATATTCACTTAAATAGTATAATTTGCTATTTATATCATCGTCATTATTATCTAATGCAAAATATGTTATTGCAGCATCTATGCTTAATTTATCATCTATTTTATTTAAATTAATAACCTTTGGATCATTTTCTTCTAACATCATTATCTCCTCAAGGTTAATTGTAGATTTATTCATAGCAATAGCTTTTAAGAATTTTAAATGACCTTGAGTGAATTTTTCTGCAGCATTTATTAGATGATTTAATGTTCTATAAGCATATTCTATCTCACCATTTTTAACAAAATTTTTATAGAAATGTTGTATCAATCCAATAACTTGATTATTACCTTTTATTTGAGACATAAATCCTAAAGTGGTAATTTTATTTTCATCATTAAAAGCCATTAAATTATTCATTATCCAACTTACTATCTCATCAGTTTTAACACCTTCGCTTGCTAATTTACATAGTAAATTTGTAGTTTTTAAGTTTAGCTTAGTATTTTTTTGAGATAGTCTTTCTAAGACAGGAACTGCATCTTCCTTAAAATTATATATTATCATTAATATTGAATTTTCAACAGCTACTGCCCATTCTTGGTCATCAATATACTTATTTATATATCTAGTAGGCCTATGCATCTTACCATTTAAAAATTTTGCAATTTCTTTTATATTCTCTTTTCCAATTTTCATAGCAGATTCATAAGCTGAACTCTTTACTTCATCAAAATCATCATATAAATCTATTATTCTCAATATTTCAGTAGATATAAGCTCATCAATTTCTTCTTGAGTAAGCTTAACTTCTTCTTCAATTTTTTCTTCTTTTTCTTCAAAGTTATCTTCCGCTTCTTTTTCTAAATCATTTAAATCCAATTTTATTTCTTTATAATTCTCTTCATTATTTTCATCTATTACATTATCATTATCTTTCACATCATCATAATTATCATTTTGTTTTACTTTTCTTAAAAAATTAAAAATCCCCATTTTTCTTACCTCCAAAGTCAAGTTCACTTATAACATCTATTCCATTTTCTTCTAAAACCGTAGCAGTTACCCCTTTTCCACACACTTTTTTTCCAGTAAAACTCCCATCATAAATATAGTTCACACCACAAGATGGGCTACCTTCCTTTAATATTGCAGTTTTAATATTGCTTAACTTTGCTATATGTAAAGTCTCCCTTGCCCCCTTAATAAAGGCTTCAGTTACATCTATATTATCCTTAGTAATAACCTTATCCTTCCCATAAATTACTCCCTTTGCTGTACCATTAATCTCAGCAGGTGTTCTAGGTGTTGAAAGTCCTCCTAACTGCTCAGGGCAAACTAAAATAGCTTTTCCTTCTTCTAAAAGCTTTAAGCAACTTTCATTTAGATTATTACTACCACTATATTTGCAATTCACGCCACATAAGCAACTACTAATAAGATACATATTGACACCTCTTTTCTTACATTATTATACCATAAAAAGAGACCCGAAAAAACGAGTCTTCTTATTTTAATTTATTTTTAATTATTTCAGTATTACTATAGTAACACCATCTCCACCTTCACCGTATTCACCAAGTCTATAGCTTTTTACATGAGGATGTCTTTTAAGCATGTCATTAATCGCTTTTCTTAAGACTCCCGTTCCCTTACCATGAACAATTGTCACTTCTCCTAAATTAGACATATAAGCTTCATCTAAATACTTATCTACTTTATAGCATGCTTCTTCTGAATCCATTCCTCTTAAATCTACTCTACTATCTACAGATTTTAAATTTAAATTTAATTCTCTTTTCTTTTTTTCTTTTTTAGTATTTGTATTTTTTACTTTTCTTAAATCCTTAAGCTTAACGTTTATCTTCATTATTCCTGCTTCTACTTGAACATCACCCCTAGAATCAGGCATTGAAATAATAATTACATTTTGATTTAGTGATGGTAAATAAGCATCCATGCCTAATGTAACCTTATCTATAGCTTCACCATTATTTTCTCTTTCCTTTATTAATGAAGCTTCTTTATTTTCTAAACTATCTTTAAGTTTCTTTCTTTCTTCTTCAAGTCTTGCTCTTCCACCTTGAGCTATTCCTAACTTTTCTAATTCTCTCATGGCCTTTAATATTTCATCTGCTTCATCCTTAGCTTTTGAAATTATATTTTTCGCCTCATGTCTTGCTTCACTATAAGCCTTATCTCTTATTTCATCTAATCTTTTAAGTTTTTCATCATATTTCTTTTTAAGTTCATCTGCTTCATTTTTTATTTTTTTTGCTTCTCTTGCATCTCTATTAGCTATAATGCTTTTTTCTTGTAAATCCCTAATTAAATCTTCAAATTGTAGATTTTCTGAAGATATATTTTCTCTTGCTTTAGATATTACATCTTCCCTTAATCCTAATCTCTTTGATATTTCAAAGGCATTAGATTTCCCTGGAACACCTATTAATAGTCTATAAGTAGGTTTTAATGTTTCCACATCAAATTCCACAGAAGCATTTTCTATACCTGAAGTTCTTAAGGCATAGCCCTTTAACTCACTATAGTGAGTGGTTGCAATAATTCTCGCTCCTTGCTCCCTTAAGGTTTCCAATATAGCAATTGCAAGAGCAGCTCCTTCTGTTGGGTCAGTACCAGAACCTATTTCATCAAATAATGCTAAAGAGTTATCATCAGCACTTTCCATTATCTTAACTATATTTGTCATATGAGAAGAGAATGTTGATAGTGATTGTTCTATACTTTGTTCATCTCCTATATCTGCAAATATGCTTTTAAAAAAGCTTATACTAGAATTATCTCTAGCTGGAATTAATAAACCACTTAATGCCATCAAATGTAATAACCCTACGGTTTTTAAGGTAACAGTTTTACCACCTGTATTTGGCCCTGTTATCATTAAAGTACTAAATTCTTTACCTAAATATATATCCGATGGTACTACAAATTTAGGGTCAATAAGGGGATGCCTTCCTTGAATTATATCAAAGCTTTTATCCTCATTTACATCAGGACGTATTGCATTTAAACTTGAACCATATTTACCTTTTGCAAAAATAAAATCTAATTCTGTAAGTATATTAAAATTACTTTCAACAGTCTCTATTACATCAAAAACTCTATTAGATAAGTCCATTAATATTCTTTCTATTTCTGCCTTTTCTTTAAGCTTAAGCTCTTTTATTTCATTGTTTAAATTAACAAGACTCATAGGCTCTATAAAAAGAGTAGCTCCAGTAGAACTTTGATCATGTACAAGCCCTGGAACTGCACTTTTATATTCTGCTTTTACAGGCAGTACATATCTATCTCCTCTCATTGTATATAGAGAATCCTGTAAGTACTTAGCATTTGATCTTACTATGGAATTAATTTTATCTCTTACTGATGAATTCTTTTCCTTTAAGTTTCTTCTAATTGAACTTAAAGTACCACTTGCTTTATCACTAATTTCCTCTTCTGATATTATTGATAACTCAATAATATCTTCTAATGGCTTTACAGGTGTTAGAATATAAGCAAGATCTTCTAATATTAGATGTGGAGTTTCATCATCTCTTCTAGATATATAATCCTTAAATCTTCTTGAGCATTTAAGCATGCTACCTATTTTTAATAATTGTCCCGGTGATAATATACCACCTTTTTTCGCTCTTTCAACACCTTCTCTTACATCATGTAAGCCTTCAAAAGGAGGATTTCCTTTTGTAATTAAAAGATCTAGTGCTTCATCTGTTTCCTCTAACTTTCTTTTTACTTCATAAACTGTATCGTAAGGTTCTAATTTGTCAATTATCTCTTTACTGCTAGTAGTTATAGCATATTCTTTTAATCTATCTTTAATTTTATTAAATTCTAATACTTTAAGAGTTCTTTCTTGCATATTCTCTCCTTCTCGTTATTTACTAATTTTATTAAGTAAATTACTAATACCTTTATTAAAGCTTTTATAGTTATAAATTCCTGATATAAGGGAAATAAAACTATATAAAACACTTAAACTGATGAATGTTCCTAATATAATCTTATTATTAACATCAATGAAAATTGATAAAAAGCATAAAGTAATTCCTATAGCTACTATAAGAATTTCCTTTTTCCAAAATCCATTTAATAAAGTGATACATTCTATTTTAGCCTTATGCCCTAGCTCTTTTACTGGTTTATAACATTTATATTTTCTTGTAGATAATATAAACATAAAATTTACTACCATAGCAGCAATAATAAAAATAATACTTATTAATAAACTCATATATCTATTCTATTCCTCTTCTATAATGACCTTTAGTATATTCTTTAGAATTTATTAACTCTTCACCCTTAATCATTCTTAAAATCTTTTTAACTTCTTCGTAATTTTCATCTCTAAATTCAACTCTAAAAGAGTTAATTCCAAGACTACTTAAATCTTCTTTCTCATCTATAAGATTTATTGGTTTAGGATTTAATATATAACTTCTACAGAATATATCTGTCATTACTCTAAATTTTTCCTTCATTCTATCAACTAAAGTAAACTTATCCCTAGAACAAGCTATATTACATTCTTTGCAAGCAGACTTTTCTCCGAAAGTACTTCCAATAGAGCAATATTCACTTATCATAAGTTCTGTTTTACCATAAATAATTCCTTGAACATTTCCAGTGTTATTTTTTAATAAAGTCTTTATTTCTTTTCTATTTAATTCAAGACTAAGTGTTGGAATAGCTAACTCTTTTTGATAAAACTTTAAAGCTTCTGAATTTATTATATTAAGCTTATAATCACCTATAATATTAAGTTCATTTTGATATTTTCTTATAATACCAACATTAACTGTAACTATTCCTTTTATATCATACTTAACTTTTTCAATCAGGTTAATAACATTATTAAATTCACTCTTTATTATATTAGGCACTTTTAAATATATGTTTAATCCATGAGTATTTGCTATATTCTTTATATCAGTAATCTTCAATGCATCCTTATCTCTATTAAAGACATCGATAGCAATATCACTAATTCCTTCTTCTAAAAGAGCCTTTAATTGTTCTTTAGTTACACATTGATATAATATATCTAAATCTACAGATTTATTAATTTCTTCATTAACTTTAATGTTTTTCTCTGGTCTTCTTCTTCTAAAAGATTTAGTTATAGACTTTTGAAGGCCCTCTAAAGCATCTCTTCTCAAACTATTTAAATCACTTACCTTTAAAAATCCATCTTCAAAATCAACAAAATCAACTTCTTCAATTTTAAAAGCACTTTCAGAAGATTTAGTTAAGGATTCAATAATTCTTTCCTTACTTAAAGGTTTCTTTTCTGCTTTTTCTACTTTCTCACCTAAAAATATATACTCTTTACCTTCATAATTAATAATTAACTTTATAGGTTCAGATACTTTAAAGATAACTTGTGATTTTATATTAATCTTTCTATTGAATGGAATTAGTGAGTCTTCTAAGGAGTCAAAAAGCATCTTATCTGAAGATTTAAATATTTCATCACCGACTTTGTATGCAGTAGGAAATATCTTAACCCTATCTCCTCTACTTGCTTCTTTAACTTCTTTCCCATTTTTTATAATCTTATTAATATTATATCCAGTTTCTCTAAATCTGAAGCCATCACCTATATTAATATTCTCTTTTAATAGTATTTCACCATTTTTTTCTATTCTACCTAAAGGCAATCCAGTATTTCTAGGACTATTATAGCTCATCATATCTTTACCTAAGTTTTTATGTAGATAGGCAGTTGAGAATCCCCCTCTATTAAATAATTGTAGTAATTCTCTCTTTCCTTTAGAAACATTATATTCAGTCTTATATAACTCCTTTTCCACTGCCTTTTTATAATTATCAACTACGCCTGCTACATATTCAGGTCTTTTCATTCTGCCTTCAATCTTTAAGGAATAAGTTCCTGAATTTATTATATCTCCAATACTTTCAATGGTACATGTATCTTTAGGGCTTAATAAATAGGCCTTCCTTTCGCCTGAATTTTCACCTTTTAAAGTATATTCCATTCTACAAGGCTGAGCGCATCTTCCTCTATTTCCACTTCTTCCACCGATCATAGAACTCATAAGACATTGTCCTGAATAAGATACACATAAGGCTCCATGTACGAATATCTCAGTTTCTATACCTAAATCTGTAGAGATATATTTAATTTCATCTAAGGATAACTCCCTAGATAATACGATTCTATGAAATCCCTTTTCCTTGAAGAACAAAGCACCCTCACCATTATGTATTGTCATTTGCGTTGATGCATGAATTTCAAAATCAGGATAATCTTCCTTTATTCTTTTAAACAATCCTAAGTCTTGTATAATTAGAGCATCTACTCCTATTTCATATAAAAATCCAACGTATCTTACTGCTTCTTCAATTTCATGTTCTTTTAAAATAGTATTTAATGTTACATAAACTTTAGCCCCATAGCTATGTGCATAATCTACTGCTTTTATCATATTGTCATTATCAAAATTAGAGGCATATGCCCTTGCTGAAAACTTATTACCCCCTAAATATATAGCATCTGCTCCCTTATTCATAGCTGCAATAAGACTTTCCATGCTCCCAGCTGGAGCTAAAATTTCAACTTTTTTCATAAATACTTCTCCTAAACTTTAGTATAGTAATCTAAAATCTTTATTATAATTTATAACATAATCTTATAGTTTTTTCTATGGTATAATTAGATAACTGTAGTAAATATACAATAAGTTTATATTACAATTTCATTTCTATAAATTACTTTAAAAGTAAATTACCTTTCTTTTTTTCTATAGCAAGTTCAACTTGAGAATCCATTAATTTCTTTTCTAAATCCAATACTTTATATTTTAAATTTTGTAATTGGAATTTAGTATCTTTATTTATCCTCTTAAGATTCTCCCTTTGAGATTTAATTTTTTTATAGTCCTCTTCCATTATTTTATATTCTTCACTTAATTTCGCAAATTTTTCTTTATATTCATCTTCGGATTCTTTTAATAAAGCACTATTTATAGCTTCTTCTAGCTTCTTTTGATAATTTTCAGTTTCTTCCTTAAGAACTATATTTTCACTTTTTATATCTTCTATAACTTTCTTTAACACTTCAACATTTTCAGCCTCGTCCCTTAGTTCTTTAAGACGCTCCTTAAGAGTAGTATTTCTCTCTTCTAATGAAGTATTTTTTTTCATTAATACTTCTACTTCTCCATCAGCCTTAAATAATTCATCTGCTATATTTAAAGCAACTAAGGTTGCACCTGCAGTAGTACTTAACTTTCTATTGCTTGCCATAATATCCTTAACTTTTCCATCTACATACTTAGCTATTTCTGCTAAATATTCTTCACTTTCTCTTCCTTTTAAATTATAATCCATTCCATTTATATTTATAGTAACTGTACTCATAACACACCTCATTAACATAATAATTAGTTACTTTAATTTTATCATAAATATACTATAGTATGTATAAGAAAATATAATCCAATTATAAAACTAATAAAAAAAAGATAAAAACTATATTATTTGATTAATATCATTCTAATATAGTATTTATCTACTTATATGTTAATATAATAATTCCTAATTTATTTCAAATAATAGCTTTTATATAAATAAAGCCTCTTTACTATTTAAATTTCATTTTTACCTATAAAGTAAGCTAATAAAAAGCCTAAGATAAGCATTAATATAGATACTATACCCATTATCCCAAAGGTGAAACCTGGATATATAACAAATACAGAACCTAAAACTAATCCTAATATAATACAATAAGCTGTTTGAGGATACTTACTAAATATTTTTTCTATTAACCTTGTCATTAATAAAAATCCAACTAGAACCCCAGCACCAACTAATCCAATATTAATTAAATTGAAGCTTTTAATTGATTCTATAATAGGTTCATATAAGCCAATTAATAAAAGCACAAAAGATCCACTTATTCCTGGTAATATCATTGTTGCAGCCGCTATAAATCCTGCTACGAAAAATCCAATTACATTAGGTTTAAAAACTGCACTTAAAAATGCAGCCTCTGGGTTAAGCTTTTCTAATATTCCTAAAGCTGCTACTATCCCAAAGCCTAAAACTAAACCTGTTAGATTCCCACCTTTTATTTTTATTTCAGTAGCTCTATTATATAATAAAGGTACTGTTCCAACTATTAATCCTATAAAGAAAAAATTAGTTTGTTCATTATAATTTTTAATTAAATAATCAATTACATTAGTAAATAATAAAATTCCAATAACAGCTCCAATAGCTAATGTTCCTAAAAATAAAATATTCCTCTTTATATCTTCAAAAAAATTATTAACGGAATGTATTATTTTATCGTATATTCCCATAACAACTGCCATAGTTCCACCACTAACTCCTGGAATAATATTAGAGACACCTATGACAATTCCTTTTAGTAAATCAATTATGTATTTCATATAATCTCCTTTAACATTTGTAATTAAAATAATAGAGCCATCGCAAATATCTAAAATTTAAAATGTACAATATAATATTAATAAATATTATATTTTCATTATTTATTTTCTAATTTGCGACAGCACCATTTAATTTTTTAAATTTAATTTTTTATCTTAATGTAGCTCCAAGCTTATATTCAAGACTTCTTAAAATCTTATCATGAACTTTGTTAACATCATTATCAGTTAATGTTTTTCTTTCATCTCTATAAGCTATTGCATATGCTATACTCTTCTTACCTTCTGGTATTTGAGCTCCTTTGTAGATATCGAATAATTCTACCTTTTCTACTAAATTACCTCCAGCTTTTCTGATAGTTTCTTCAATTTCTTGAACTAAAACTTCATCATTTACAAGTAATGCAATATCTCTAGTTACTGCTGGGAACTTAGGTAAAGCTTTATATTTTTTATCTATTTTAGCATATTCAAATAATAAATCTAAATTAAGCTCTGCTAAATAGCAATTTACATCTACACCATAGTTATCTGAAAGGTCTGGATGTACTTCTCCTAATACACCTACTTTAGTATTTCCTATCATTAAAGCTGCTGTCTTACCTGGATGATAACTTGGGTTATTGCTTTCTCTAGTAAACATCACTTTGCTTAAACCAAGAGTATCTAAAGCATTTTCTATTATTCCCTTTAAGTCTAAATAGTCACAATTTCCATACATACCTATAGTTAAGATATTTTTTTCAATTGGAAGCTCTGTTTCATCCTCTTTAGGAATATAAATTTTACCTATTTCAAATAATCTTGCATAGTCATTACTTCTTGAGTAATTTCTTCCTAAACACTCCATCATAGAATGTATAGTAGTAGTTCTCATTACAGAATAATCTTCCCCTAATGGATTCTTGATTTTTATTACTTTTCTTAATTCACTATCCATTGGTAAATTAATTTTATCAAATACCTTAGGTGAAACGAATGAATAACTTATAGATTGATTTAATCCACTAGATACCATTGTTTTAACCATTAAGTCTCTTAATAATTCACCTTTATACTTAGGCTCTCTACCAGTTGAAGCACTGTATATTGTTGTAGGAATTTTATCATATCCATAAATTCTTGCAACTTCTTCAGCTATGTCTTCTTTTATAGCTATATCGATTCTAAAAGTAGGTATTCTTATTTCTAAATTATCTCCATTTATTTCAGTTTTTAATTCTAATGAATCAAGATATTTTTTCATATCTTCTACAGAAATATCTGTTCCTAAGAATTTATTTATCCATTTATAATCTACAGTAATATTCCCCTCTTCTTTTTTAGAGTTATATATATCTATAGTTCCTTCCATAACTTCACCACAACCAAGCTCACATACTAGTGCACAAGCCCTGTTTATAGCTAATTCTGTAAGATTTGGATCTATATCTTTTTCAAATCTAGCTGAACTTTCACTTCTTAGGTTTAACTTCTTAGAATTCACTCTAATATTAGTTCCATCAAAGTTTGCAGCTTCAAATATAACTTCTGTAGTATCTTCTTGGATTTCTGAATTTAATCCACCCATTATACCAGCTAATCCTATAGAAGTTTCATTGTCCTTTATACATAAGAATGATGAATCTAACTTTCTTTCAATTTCATCTAAAGTAACAAAGACCTCATCATCTTTTGCTCTTTCTACAACTATTTTACCGCTTTTAATTTCTCTTGCATCAAAAGCATGCATAGGTTCACCAATTTCTAACATAACAAAGTTAGTAATATCAACTATATTATTTATAGGTCTAACCCCTGCTTCTAGTAATCTTTCTTGCATCCAACCTGGTGAAGGCATAATCTTAACATTTTTAACTCCTCTAGCCATATATCTTCTGCATAGTGAATCTCTTACATCCACAGTAATTTTGTCATTTATATTTTCACTACTTTTTACTTCATAATTTAAATTTGGCATTTTATAAGATGTTCCTAGCGTAGCTGCAGTTTCTCTTGCCATACCAACCATACTTAAGCAATCTGGTCTGTTTGAAGTAATATCAAAATCTAATATTGATTTGTTTAGATTTAAATATTCCTTTATATCCATTCCAAGAGGAGCATCAGCAGGTAATATCATAAGCCCATGTACTGGCTCATCTCCAGCTATACCAAGTTCCTCTTCAGAACAAAACATACCATTAGATGCTATACCTCTAAGTTTACCTTTTTTAATTTCACTTCCATCTGCTAAAATTGATTTATGAAGTGCAACAGGAACTATATCTTGTTCCTTCATATTAGTTGCTGCTGTAACAATTTGTATTGTTTCTTTTCCAATATCAACTTGGCAAACTTTTAATTTATCTGCATCAGGGTGTTGTGTTATTTCTGTTATTTTTCCTGTAACAATATTTTTAATTACATCACCTTGAGTAATTACCTCTTCTAAAGCTGAACCTGATAAAGTTAATCTATCACCAAGTTCTTTCGCATCTATATTTACATCAACATAATCTTTAAGCCAATTAAATGGTACTTTCATATCTTTTACCTCCTGTTAATTAAAATTGATTTAAGAATCTCATATCACTTTCATATAATAATCTGATGTCATCAATGCCATACTTAAGCATAACCATTCTATCTACACCAAATCCGAAGGCAAAACCACTATATACTTCAGGATCTATACCACAGTTTCTAAGAACTTGTGGGTGAACCATTCCACATCCTAATAATTCTATCCAGCCGCTTCCCTTACAAACTCTACACCCCTTACCTTCACAAACGAAGCAAGTTGCATCCATTTCTGCTGAAGGTTCTGTAAATGGGAAATGATGAGGTCTAAACTTAGTCTTAACCTTATCTCCAAACATTTTCTTAGCAAAAAGTTCTAGAGTACCTTTAAGATCTGCAAAAGTTACTCCCTTATCTATTACTAAGCCTTCCATTTGATAGAATATAGGTGAATGAGTTGCATCAACTGCATCTGATCTATAAACCTTACCAGGTCCTATCATCTTTATAGGAGGTGCTTGATTTTCCATAACTCTTATTTGAACTGGTGATGTTTGTGTTCTTAATACTAAATTATCATTTATATAAAACGTATCTTGTTCACTTCTTGCAGGATGATTCTTAGGTATATTTAAAGCTTCGAAATTATAATAATCTAATTCTACTTCTGGACCTTCCTCTACTGTAAAGCCCATAGATATAAATATATCCTTCATACTTTCTAAAGTTAAATCAAGAGGATGTCTCTTACCTATGATATTTTTCTTTCCTGGCATAGATATATCTATAACTTCAGAAGCTAGCTTATCATTTTTTTCTTTTTCCTTAATTGTATTAAGCTTTTCTTCTATTTTATCTTCTACTTCCTTTTTAACTTCATTAACAAGCTTTCCAACTACTGGTCTTTCTTCTTTAGATAATCCTCCCATACTTCTTAGTATAGTAGTTAGTTCTCCTTTTTTACCTAAATACTTTACTCTTATTTCTTCTAATTTTGAGCTACTATCTGCATTTGTTAATTCATTAAATGCACTTTCTTTAATAGACATTAACTTTTCTTGCATGTTTTTTCCTCCCTTATGATATAAATTAGAAAATAAACTTTTCTAAATAACAAAAAAACTCCGTCCCCATGAAAGGGACGAAGTGTCGCGTTACCACCCTAATTGGTTAAGAAAACTTAACCCAACTTAATTTAAATAACGGAATAACCGCTAGAAACTACTATTATTTCACTTCTAGGACTCCTGAGGGAACTTCAATATAAATTTCTATAAAATAGCTTTCAGTCTAAGGCTATCTCTCCCTGAAAAGTCCTTTATATTTACTTTCTCATTCACAGTCTTTACATATTTAATTTACAATTCATTATACAAATAAATTTAATTAATTTCAATAGTAACTTTCTATTTATTACTAAATCAAATTTTGTCTTACCTTTTCAAATAAGATTATTGATGTAGCAATAGATACATTTAATGATTCTGCCCCACCAGGCATAGGTATTTTAACTTTTTTATCTGCTAATTCAAAGAGTTCATTACTTATTCCATTGCCTTCATTTCCAACTGCCAATATAGTTTTTCCTTTAAGATTTTCTTCAAAGAAATTTTTTGACTCCGCTAGTGATGTAGCAACTAAACTAAATCCATCCTCTTTTAATTCTCTTATAATGCTATAATTCTCATCATCATAAAAAATAGGAATATAAAAAATCGATCCCATAGTAGATCTAATGGTTTTATCATTATATACATCTACAGTTCCCTTTGTTAATATTATTCCATTTACTCCTGCTGCATGTGCCGTTCTAATTATAGTTCCTAAGTTCCCTGGATCTTGAACCTTATCACAAATTAGATAAAAATCCCCCTTTAAAGTCTTTTGGTTATTCTTTTTCTTAACCACAGCAATTATTCCTTGGGGATTTTCTGTAGATGCAACCTGCATAAATAAATTATTAGCTAAAAAATAAGTTTTTTTACTTAAATCCATATTATTTAATAAAAACTCTTGAAATTTTTGCTCATAATCCTTTGATATAATAATATTCTCTATTTCCATTTTTGCCTTTATAGCTTCTTCTATTAAACGAAAGCCTTCAAGAATAAATAAACCTTCCTTATCTCTAAATCTTCTCTCTTTAAGCTTTTTAATGTTTTTAAATAAGTTATTATCCTTACTTTCTATATATATCAAAATAAGCACCTCATTACTTTGCTTTAACTATCATGCCTTCTAATTTATTTAAGTCTTCAGCTGAGCCTATAGCTACTATTATGTCATTTTCTTTAATTATATCATCAGCTGCTGGAGATAAATTAACTTCATCCCCTCTTTTTATAGCTATAACATTTATGCCATACTTTCTTCTAAGTTTCAATTCATTTAGTGTTTTTCCTGACCATTCACCTAAGGCTTGAATTTCCATAATACTGTAATCTTCTGAAAGCTCTATGTAATCTAATATATTAGTAGAAACTAAATTATGAGCTACTCTGATTCCCATATCCTTTTCTGGAAGGATAACTCTATCAGCACCTATTTTATAAAGTACTTTTGCATGAAGTTCACTCTTTCCTTTAGCAATAATGTATTTTACACCAAGCTCTTTAACTAATAGTGTAACCATTATACTAGATTGAATATTATCTCCTATCGTAACAACTGCTACATCAAAATTTCTTATTCCTAAGGATTTTAATGCATTTTCATCAGTTGCATCTAATTGAACTGCATGAGTTACGCTGTCTGCAATATCTTGAACTACATCTTCATCTTTATCTATAGCTAATACATCATTGCCTAAAGAGTATAAAGTTTTTGCAATAGATGAACCGAACCTACCAAGTCCTATTATTATAAATTGTTTATTTGACACCATATTCATCTCCCTAACCAATTAATATTTTTCCTTCTGGATATTTATAGCCTGACCTTTTGCCTTTTCTTGTTAGTGCTAACATTACAGTAAGGGGACCAACTCTTCCTAAATACATCATAACCATTATAAGTATTTTTCCTATTGGAGTTAAACTTGGAGTAAAACCAAGTGTCAAACCAACTGTCCCAAGAGCTGATGATGCTTCATAAAGTAAGTCAACAAAATTTGCTCCAGTTTCTGTATAGGATAATATCATAGTTACACCAATTACTAAAGATATTCCAATAAAAACAATAGTAAATGCCTTATAAACTATTTCCTTTGTAAACCTTCTACCAAATACTTCTGTGTCTTCTCTTCCTTTAATTACTGAAATTATCGTAAGCACCAATATTCCACAGGTTACTGTTTTTAAACCCCCAGCAGTAGATCCAGGAGAGCCACCTATAAGCATTAATATAATAGTTAATATTTTACTTGCTAAAGTCATTCCACTTGTATCAACACTATTAAATCCAGCTGTTCTAGTAGTTACTGATGCAAAAAATGAATTTAATAATTTATCAACTATGCTCATATTACCAATGCTTTCAACATTATTAAATTCAAAAAGTAGCATTAATATAGAACCACCAAAAATTAATACTAAAGTTATTATAATAACAAGCTTAGAATGAATAGATAATTTTTTTATTCCTTTAAAGTCATACAATTCTAGTATTACTGTGAATCCTAAACCACCTATAATAATTAATGCACTAATCACTAAAATTACTACACTATTGCTTGAGTAAGTCACAAGGCTTGTTCCAAATAGATCAAATCCTGCATTACAAAATGCAGATATTGAATGAAATATACTATAAAATAATCCTGTTGAAATTCCATACTCAGGAACAAATTGAGTAGATAGTAATAGAGCTCCAAAAAGCTGTACAGACACAGTGAAAATCAAAACATATTTTACCATTTTAACTAAACCTTGAATAGAATATGTATTCATAGCTTCTTGCATTATTAATCTTTCTCTTAAGGTTATTTTTTTTCCTAAAATTAATGAAATCAATACTGCAAAAGACATAAATCCTAATCCACCAATTTCAATAAGAGTGATTATAACAGTTTGCCCAAAAGTGCTCCAATGAGTGCTGGTATTCAGTGTTATTAAACCAGTAACACATACTGCAGATGTTGATGTAAATATTGCATCTAAGAAATTAGTTGATTCACCACTTTTTGATGATATAGGTAATGATAATATAACAGCACCTATAATAATTAAAGCTATAAAGCCTAATGATAGAATTTGAACACCATTTAATTTCATTCTATTTTTAAAAGTATTCTGCATATCTTCACCTCTCAGATACACTTAATTTTATATAACCTATTATACACTATTTTTCTGTATATTATTTATATAAATCTACAAAAAATGCGACCTAAAGGTCGCAGTATGTTACTTATTTAATTGGCTTTTTGCTACTTCTACTAAATCTGCAAATGCCTTTGGATCATTTATAGCTATTTCAGATAACATTTTTCTGTTCATATCTATACCAGCTAATTTGATTCCATTTATGAATTTTGAATATGAAAGACCATTCATTCTTGTAGCTGCATTTATTCTAGCTATCCAAAGTCTTCTAAAATCTCTCTTCTTTAATCTTCTTCCAACATATGCATTTCTTAAAGCTCTTATTACTGATTCATTAGCAGTTTTAAATAATCTGCTCTTTCCACCATAGTAACCCTTCGC
>NZ_JABUTB010000048.1:24380-39146 GCF_021443865.1 Clostridium sp. | reverse complement strand
TATCTAACCTAATTATAAGGGTCTTTTTATATTTGTCTACCATAAGGGGATTATACTAATTTAGGGAGTTTTTTTAATTTAAGTAATTTGGAACAAATTACTACCTTTATTATGCATTATCCATTACGCATTATGCATTATTAGAGTTTTCTGCATCAATTATTTCAGTTTTAGGTTCTAATGAAGATGGCTTTTTGTTTACAAAATCATTTATTACCCTTGATAAATCAACACCTGTTAAATCCTTTAGAACTTCGAAACCATTTGCAGCTACATCAGTTACTATTTTTGAAACCTTTGATGCACCTTGATTTCCACCATTATCGATAACTGTTAATTTATCTATTTGATCTAACGGACTTGCAATCTCTTTCATTACATCTGGTAATCTATTAACTATCATTTCTACAATAGCAGCTTCTCCATATTTAGCCATAGCCTCTGCTAATTTATCTTTAGCCTCTGCTTCAGCAAGACCACGGGCTTTAATAGCTTCTGCTTCAGCTAATCCACGAGCTCTAATAGCAGCTGCATCAGCTTCTGCTTGTATTTTCTTAGCCTCTGCTTCAGCAATTGCCTTAACTTTTATTGTTTCCGCTTCTGCTTCTGCTATTTTTATTGCTTGTATTTTACTAGCTTCAGCAGCAACTTCCACTTCATATTTTTTAGCATCTGCTGGTTTTTTTACTTCAGCAATTAATTTCTTTTCTACTACTAGAGCTTCTTTTTCAGCAAGTGCTGCTTGTTGCTCAGCTAATAATGCATTATTTTCAGCCTCTTGTAATTTATAAGCAACGTCAGCATTAGCTTTTGCTTTATCTTGTTCTGCTCTAAAGGATTCTAACTTTAATCTTTTATCTCTTTCGCTTTGTGCAATTTCAGTTTCAGATTCAAGTTTTGCTTTTTGACCTTCTCTAGTTGCTAGAGCAGTTTTAATTTCAGTATCTCTTTTTCTTTCAGCTTCTGCAATGTCTGCTTCAGATTTTGCAGCCGCAATTTGAGGTTTAGCTCTATTTTCTAGATATCCACCTTGTGTGCTGATTTTTAATATTGTATATGATATTAAAACTAATCCCATAGAACCAAGTTCATTTCTAATATCATCTTCAATTCTTTGTTCAAAGGATGATCTATCTTCATTAATTTGTTCTACTGTTAATGTAGATACTATTCCTCTTAGTTTACCTTCTAATATTTGTTCAACAATTGT
This sequence comes from Clostridium sp., assembly GCF_021443865.1. GTDB lineage: Bacteria > Bacillota > Clostridia > Clostridiales > Clostridiaceae > Clostridium. The sequence goes on along the minus strand of NZ_JABUTB010000048.1, from coordinate 37,936 downwards.
TCTAATTACATTAACTGTATTTTTTTCTCCACCACTACAAAATTGTTCAACAGCTTTTAATACATTTTCAGTATCATTTTTAACTTTGATAACAGCAGTACCAACTATATTTACAAATATACCTTGTTTCGCTGGTGCTTCATTTACATCTGTGGTCATTGAAATATTTTCTAAAGAAATTGTAGAAGAGGTTTCTAGAATAGGAATCATTAGACCACCTCTACCTGATAAAACTCTTTTTCTTAAACCTGTAATTACCATAGCTTTATCAGTTGGAACTCTTCTCCAAAATGATAAGAAGAGAATTAGCACTATGACTACTATAAATATTATTGGTAGTGCATTAAGTAGTTTTTCAAGCATTTCATTCATTATTATTTTCCTCCATTTATTTGATAATACAATTAATATTTTAACATAAATAACAATAAAAGTAAAAAATGAAATATTTTTAATGTATATAATATATGATATAATTATTGTAAAATAATGGAGGTTGACTATGAAAGGGAAGATGATATTTAAAGAAATTAGAGGAGCAATCATAATAATTATAGGAAGTATAATGTTAGTATCTATAATTAATACAAAAGTATTTGCTATGGCAAAAGTTCAGCAAAAGTCTATGGAAAATACTTTATATAGTGATGAGAAGCTTTTTGTAGATAAGTTAAGCTATAATTTTTCTAAACCTGAAAGAGGAGATATAATTATATTTTTAAAGGATGAGGAAAAGGGAAATGTTCTTAGTGAAAGTTATAAGTACATAAAAGAAGTTATTTCATTTAAGATTTTTAATGATAATAGAACACGGTATGTAAAAAGAATAATAGGAATAGAAGGAGATGAAATTAACATTACTTCAGGATATGTATATATCAATGGAGAAAAGTTAAATGAGACATATATAAAAGGAGAAACTTATAATAGAGATATTGATTTTCCAATAGTTGTAGGAAAAAATCAATATTTTGTTTTAGGAGACAATAGAGAAGTTAGTAAAGATAGTAGGGATTTTGGATTAATAAATATCAATCAAATAGAAGGAAAAGCAACCTTTAGAATATTTCCTTTGGAGAAATTTGGAGCAGTAAAATAAATTATAAATAATACAATATATTTATTTATTTACTTTAACTAATTTATAATTATAGTATATTATTAAATAGTCTATCTTTAAATGATAATATGAAGGAGTATATATGGATACTGAAATAATAATTGTTTTGTCTTTAAATTTTGTAATTGCTTTAATTGGAACATTAGCTTATTCTACTAGATTGGTAGGGGTTAGAACAGGAAAAATAGCTATAACCTTTGCTGTATTTAATATTCTTATGTTAGTATCTAGAACAGCAGTTACTTTCCAAAGCCCTTTATTAACAAAATTTGTTGAAGGTAATACTAGTAGTAATGATTTAGTAAGAATATTTAATTATATAATCATAGTATCTGGAATAGCATCCATAGTCGGTGCTTTTTTAATTCCAACATTTCAAAAAGTCTTTAGTAAGGCTGTTGATCATTTTTCAATTGAAAAATCTATGCCTAAATTAATAATTCATAGTTTTTCAAAGACTGGTGTTAAATACATGAGGGATAGTATAGCAATTCCAGTAAAGGAAAGCTTAACAAGCATTAATTTTAAAAATCTTCCAAAAAGGATTTTAGTTTATAATTTTATATCAGTAGCTATTATTACTGCTGGAGCCTTTGCACCCATATATGCGGGAAGTATAATGCCTGAACTTAGAGCAACTTGTTTATCATTATCACCAATTATTAATGGTGCTGCAACTATATTGACTTCAATTTTTATAGATCCACATTTATCTATAATGACTGATGATGTAATTGAGGGGAAATGTAGTGAGGAAGACTTTAGAGGATGTGTAATTGGTATGGTCTTTAGTAAGATTATTGGAACTTTTGCAGCACTAGGATTATTTGTTCCTGCTTCATATCTAATAGCATTTGTTGCAAATTATATATAAATTAGACACATTAGTATAACTTTAATAATTTTATATTAGTATTAAGTATTTTAAGTGAAGACTGTTAATCAGTCTTTTTTATTTTATATAAGTTTTTTTTAACTTTATTAGATTAATTTTTATATAAATTAAGGGGTTAGATAGAACTTTTATATTAAGATTATGATATTGTTCTCATTTTAGTTCATAAATTGAGATATTTATGCAGATTCAAGGGTTTATTAATACGTTTACAATTGGTAATATAAAGATACAAAGAACATAAAACATAAAAAACAAGGGGGAATTGTTAATGAAAAAAGTTTTAGCTACACTAATTTGTGCTTCAATGATGGTTGGTATGGTTTCATGTGGCCAAAAGACAGAAGCACCAGCTGCAGGAGGAGAAGATACTGGGTCTAAGAATTTAGTTGTTTATTCACCTCATCCATTAGAATTTATTGATCCAATAGTAGCAGAGTTTGAAGATGAAACTGGCATACAAGTAGATGTTGTTGCAGCTGGTACTGGAGAACTATTAAAACGTGTTGAGTCAGAAAAAGAAAATCCTTTAGGAGATGTAATGTGGGGAGGTTCCCTAGGTACATTACAACCAAAGACTGATTTATTTGAAAAATATTTATCAGTTAATGAAGAGTATATGTTAGATGAAAACAAGAATGTTGAAGGAACAATCACAAGATTCTCAGACATTCCAAGTGTTCTTATGGTTAACACTAACTTAATTGGAGATATTAAAGTAGAAGGCTATGAAGATTTATTAAATCCAGAATTAAAAGGTAAGATAGCACATGCTGACCCTTCAAAATCTTCATCATCTTTTGAACATTTAGTAAATATGCTTTATGCAATGGGTAATGGAGATCCAGAAAAGGGATGGGATTACACAGACAAGCTAGCTGAAAACTTAGATGGAAAGCTATTATCAGGTTCATCTGCAGTTTATAAGGGAGTAGCAGATGGAGAATATACTGTTGGCTTAACTTTTGAAGAAGGTGGAGCAAAGTATGTTAAAGATGGAGCACCTGTTAAGATTGTTTATATGAAGGAAGGCGTTATATCTAAACCAGATGGTGTTGCAATAGTTAAAGGTGCACCAAATATGGAAAATGCTAAGAAATTTATAGACTTTTTAACTGGCAAGGAAGCTCAAACAATGGTTGCATCTGAATTAAGCAGAAGATCAGTAAGAAAAGATGTAAATCCAGCAGAAGGCTTAAAGGCTATGGAAGAAATTAATCTTATAAAAGATGATGCAGATGCAGTAGCAGCAAATAAACAAGCTTGGATAGACAAATTTAAGGAAATATTCACGAGTAAGTAATTAAACTATTAAATTAGTCTACATCTGAATGTTGTAGACTAATTTTACTAAAAGGAGGAAGTAAAAATGAGCGTTTCAATTAAAGCAAAAAATGTAATTAAAAAATATGGTGATAATGTTGTAATTCCTGATTTGAATTTAGATATAGAAAATGGAGAATTTTTCACTCTACTTGGACCTTCTGGATGCGGTAAAACGACATTTTTAAGAATGATAGCAGGATTTAACAGTATTGAAGGTGGAGAAATTAGCTTTGAAGATAAAGTTATAAATGATATTCCAGCTCATAAGAGAAATATAGGTATGGTTTTCCAAAATTACGCTATATTCCCTCATTTAACTGTAAAACAAAATGTAGAATATGGGTTAAAATTAAGAAAACCATCAAAAAGCGAAATGGAAAAAAAGGTATCAGACATATTAAAAGTAGTTCAAATAGAGCAATTTAAAGATAGATTGCCAGAAAGATTATCTGGAGGACAACAACAAAGAGTTGCTTTAGCAAGAGCAATTGTTATTCATCCAAGTGTATTACTTATGGATGAGCCTCTTTCAAACTTAGATGCTAAATTGAGAATTGAGATGAGAAGTGCAATAAGAGAAGTTCAAAAAGAAGTTGGAATAACAACTGTATATGTTACTCACGACCAAGAAGAAGCTCTAGCAATTTCAGATAGAATTGCAGTTATGAAGGACGGAATAGTTCAACATGTAGGAACTCCAAAAGAAATATATACAAGACCTAGAAATATCTTTGTATCAACTTTCATAGGACACTCTAACTTGTATAAAGGAACTGTAGAAATAAAGGGAAATGAAACCTTTGTTAAGTTTGAAAAAGGCTATACTGTTAAAATGGATAATCTAAAGAGTGAAGTAAAAAATGGACAAAAAGTTATTATAGCAGTTAGACCAGAAGAATTTATAATATCTGATAAAGGCTTGTCAACAAAAGTAAAAACTGCAACTTTCCTTGGTAGATACACAAACTATGAAATTATATTTGATAATAATGAATTATTAGAAGGACAAGCTTCTATAGAATTGTCACAAGATATTGGAACTGCTGATCATATTTATAATGAAGGAGACAGTCTATTTTTAGAAGTTAATCCTAAAAAAATCAACGTTTTCACTGAAGATGGAGAGGAAAACTTAGTAAAAGGAAGTGAAAACTAATGATGAATGGAAAAAGTAAATTTAAATTAAAATTTGATTTTTGGACTATAGTAACTTTAATAATATCACTTATATTTTTAGTTTTCTTCATATATCCTTTATTTTCATTATTTATTAGTGGATTTAAAGATACAGTAACAGGTGAATTTACACTTGCTAATTTTGCTAAATTTTTTGAAAAGAAATATTATTATAATGCATTAATGAATTCCTTTGTAGTAACTATTTGTGTAACTATATTAGCTATATTAATAGGAGCACCATTAGCATATATAACTACTGCATTTAATATAAAAGGGAAAAAATTAATTGAAGTTTTAGTAATTATTTCAATGTTATCACCACCATTTATAGGAGCTTATTCATGGGTATTACTTGGCGGTAGAAGCGGGGTTATTACTAAATTCTTTGCAAATTATTTAGGAATTACTCTTCCACCTATATATGGTTTTGCTGGAATACTATTAGTATTTACTCTTAAGTTATATCCATTCATATATCTATATGTTTCTGGAGCTTTAAAGAAAATAGATGTTTCATTATTAGAAGCAGCGGAAAGTTTAGGTTGTAAGCCAGTTAAAAAAATAGCTACAGTTATACTTCCTTTAATTTTACCAACACTTTTAGCAGGTTCATTATTAGTATTTATGAATGCTTTAGCAGATTTTGGTACACCTATGTTAATAGGAGAAGGTTACAATGTAATGCCTGTATTAATTTATTCAGAGTTTATTAGTGAAGTTGGAGGACAAGCTAATTTTGCAGCTGCTTTAGCTACAATAATGGTTTTAATTACTTCAATAGTATTTATGGCACAAAAATATGTTGTAAACAAAAAGTCATTTACAATGAGTTCATTAAGACCTATGGTTGCAAAGAACTTAAAGGGTGCTAAAAATGTATTTGCTCATATATTTGTATACTTTGTTGTATTTTTAGCTATAATACCACAAATAACTGTAATATATACTTCTTTCTTAAATACAAAGGGAGCAAGATTTGTTAATGAATTTTCATTAAAGAGCTATAAAACAGTATTTAATAAGTTAGGTTCAGCTATAACTAATACTTATACTTACGGATTAATTGCTATAGTAATAATAGTTATTTTAGGAATGTTTATAGCTTATATATCAACAAGAAGAAAAAATGCACTTACATCAGTTATTGATACTATAACTATGTTCCCATATATAATTCCAGGTTCAGTATTAGGTATAACTTTATTACTAGCATTTAATAAAAAACCATTGGCATTAAGTGGTACATTTGTTATAATAATAATAGCATATGTAGTAAGAAGGTTACCATATACATTAAGATCAAGTGCAGCAATTCTTTATCAAATAAGTCCTAGTATGGAGGAAGCATCTATAAGTTTAGGATATTCTCCAGTTAAGACATTCTTTAAAGTTACTGCTGTTATGATGTTACCAGGTGTATTTGCAGGAGCTATACTTAGCTGGATAACAACAATAAATGAGTTAAGTTCATCTGTTATATTATATACAGGTAGTACGAAAACATTATCAGTATCTATATATACTGAAGTTATAAGAGCAAGTTATGGAACAGCTGCAGCCTTATCTACAATATTAACAGTTACTACGGTAATTTCATTATTAATATTCTTTAAGGTTTCTGGAAGCAAGGAAATTAGCCTTTAATTAAAAGGTACTACTATAAAATTAAAAATTAGTAATGGAAATGTAAATTTTAATAAGAGTTTATTATAAGTAATTTGTTTCAAGTTACATCAATAATTCTACATTTTAAATTCTACATGATTAATTTGGAGCTGCTAAAACAGCTCCTTTTTTGTGATAAAGGGAAAGATTATGGATAAAAAAATTAAAAAATATAGCGATGTAATTAGAAGTACTATAGTTTGGTATTCAATTGTTCCAATTATACTAGTTTCTTTAATTGCATATATAGTTTTATTTTACTGGGGTAATAAGTTAATAGTAAATGAAAATAATAACAATAATGAAAAAATTTCTGAATTGATGGAAGATAATTTAAATGAGTATAGCTCTCTAATTAATAATATTTCATCTGATGAAGGATTAATTTCTATAATTAAAGATGGAGTAAAACCACAAAGTATTTATGAGGTTTTATACAAATTTGTAAACAAAAGAAGTGTGAAAAGTAAATTTTATGTTTTTGATAAAGATGGTAATATGATTATTTCTAATAATAATATTAAGCCTGAATATATTAGTGACGATAATACTTTTATGTGGGGTATATTTAGTAGAATGAATTTAAAAAACCAAGAGGTTATTACCATGATTAATAAAGTGGACCAAGGTAAATATGCTTATGGAATATTAACACTAGGTAAAGCTATTTGCTATAATAACGAAATTTTAGGATATATTATATTTGATTTTTCAGAAGAAGATATTTTTAACTTAATTACAGGATATACAGCAAGTGATATTATAATTACAGATAGGCACAATATAATAGCTGCTACAAATAATAAATATAGTGATCAACTATATAGACTAAAGAATGGCTTTAGACAAAAAGAGGGTTATTCTAATATAGATGGAACCCCGTATTATATTAAGAAGACTACATTGAAAGATTCTAGTATTATGGTTTATTCTATAACTAATCTTAACGTGTTTAATAGAGCATTTCTAATTGGAGGAATTTTTTTAGCTATACTTTTCTTAATTATTTTTTATTTAATGCTCTTTATTTCTAAAAAGGTAGCTTATAGTAAAACGGTTACTATTAATGAAATCGTTAAAGCTATTGAAAGTATTCAAGAAGGCAACTTAGATACAAATCTAGAAATCAACTCTGAAGATGAATTAGGTATAATTGCAAAAGCCTATAATAATATGCTAGTAGATATTAAGAATCTTATTGAAAGCAATAAGGAAGAGGTATCTCTTAGAATGCAAAGTGAAATAAAGGCTTTAGAAGCACAATTTAATCCTCATTTTTTATTTAATACTTTAGAGACAATTAGAATTATGATAAAGCTAGATAAAGAAAAAGCAGGTGATATTATTGTAAACCTATCATCACTTTTACGATATGGTATAAATAATGAAATACATTCAGTTAAGTTAAAGGATGATATAGGATATATAAATAGTTATTTAAAGATATTAAAATATAGGTTTGGAGATAAGCTTCAGTTTAAAATAAATATTGAGGATGAAGTATTAGAATCAATAATACCTAAGCTATTACTACAACCTGTTATTGAAAATTCAATAAAATATGGATTCGAAAATAAATCAACAATTAATATAGAAATAACTTCAATAATAAAAGAAGATAAAATAAATATAGTTATAAAAGATGATGGATGTGGTATTGAAAAGGAAAGAATGTATTATTTAAATAAATTATTAAGTAAAAATCAAAATGATACAGATACAATTGGGTTATATAATATTAAGAAGAGAATTCAGCTGATTTACGGAGAAGAATATGGGCTTGAGATAGACAGCAATGAAGGGGAAGGCACTAGAGTTACTATAATTTTACCTTATGTAAGGAAGGAAGTATAAAAGTGTACAAGTTAATTATAGTTGAAGATGAAGAGATAATAAGAAAAGGTTTAGTAAATACTATTGATTGGTTAAAGCTGGGGTTTATTGTTGTTGGCGAAGCAGAAGATGGCGAGTCAGGTTTAAAAATTATACAAGAACTAGAACCAGATCTAGTGATTACAGACATTAAAATGCCTTTTTTAAATGGATTAGATATGCTTAAAATAGCTAGTAGCACTCAAAATTTTGAAAGTATAATATTAACAAGCTATAGTAATTTTGATTATGCAAAAAAAGCAATTTCTATAGGGGTAGGAGATTATATACTAAAGCCTATAAATGAAGAAGAACTTTTTGAAGTAGTATCTAATATTAAAGAAAAAATAGATGACAGGAAATTATATGAGGATATTAAATGTCATACTGAAAGAAAAGATAAAATTGAATTAACTAATTTAAAAATATACATAGATTCAAAAGAAGTTAATAGCTATGTAAAATATGCAATTAATAAAATTATAGAGGAGTATAGTGAAAAGCTTAGTATTGAAGGCTTAGCAGATGAACTAGGAGTTAGTCCAAGCTATTTAAGCAGAAAATTTAAAAAAGAAACTTCCTACACTTTTTTAGATATGCTAAATAAATATAGAGTACAAAAGGCTGTGGAATTAATGATGAAAGAAAGAGATAAATATAGGGTTTATGAAATTGCAGATATAGTTGGTTTTGGTGATTATAAAAATTTTAGTATTGTATTTAAAAAGTATACTAATTTTTCGCCAAAGGATTTTATGAAGGCTAATAGTATTATATTTAAATAAAATTCTTATGTTGTGTTAATTGCTTTGAATTATATAATATAAATATATATAATTTTTATGTAAAATGAAAATTTAAAAATAGGTATATTAAATTTATATGGAGAGTAAAAATGAATAGTGCAGAATATTACATAAATAATCTTAATATGCAACCACATATTGAGGGTGGATATTTTAAAGAATCCTTTTTATCAAAGGATGAGTTTAACAAAGATAAAAAATTATGGAGTAGCATATATTTTCTTTTAAGAACAGGTGAAGTATCTAATTTTCATAGGTTAAAGTCAGATGAGCTATGGTATTATCATGATGGAGAAGCTTTAACAATTTATATGATAACAAATGAAGGTGAACTTATAACTAAAAAATTAGGTAAAAATATAGAAAATGGAGAAACTCCTCAAGTTTTAGTGGAAAAGGGATGTATATTTGGATCAGCAATGAACAACCATGGCTATGCTTTAGTTGGATGTATGGTTTCACCTGCTTTCCAGTATGATGAATTTGAATTGTTTAAAAGAGAATATCTTTTAGACTTATATCCTAACTATAAAGATATAATAATGAAATTAACTAGAGAAAATTAATGTTATAGTTCTAATGCTAAATTTATAGTAGAAAATAAAAAGAAGTTCTTTCGAACTTCTTTTTATTTATTTAAACAAATGCATTGTAGATAGCATTTATTCCTTTTTCAAAATCATCATTTTCAATACCAATAAGTATATTAATTTCACTAGATCCCTGATCAATCATTCTTATATTTACCTTTGCTTCACTTAAAGAATTAAATACTTTAGCTGCTATACCTTTATTTGAAGACATTCCATTTCCAACAGTAGCAATTAATGCCATATTAGGATGTACAACAATAGAGTCAGGAGTACATGTCCTTCTTATTTCATCAACTAAAATATCTGTTTTATTTTTTAATTGTGCATCAGATATAACAACACAAACTGTATCTATTCCAGAAGGCATATTTTCAAAAGAAACATTATTTTGTTCTAACACAGATAATACCTTTCTACAGAATCCAAGCTCAGAATTCATCATTGCTTTTTCTATAGAAATAACTGTAAAGTCTCTTTTGCCAGCAATACCTTTAACAGGATTACTATAATCAGGTTCCATATCTTTCACAATAAGTGTACCGGGATTACTAGGATTATTAGTATTTTTAATATTAATTGGTATTCCTGCGTCTCTAACAGGAAAAACAGATTCTTCATGTAAAACAGAAGCTCCCATATAAGAAAGCTCTCTTAGCTCTCTATATGTAATTTTTTTGATTTGCATAGGATTTTTTACGATTCTAGGATCAGCCATCAAAAATCCAGAAACATCAGTCCAATTTTCATATAAATCGGCTTTTATACTAGCTGCAACTAAAGCGCCAGTTACATCAGAACCACCTCTGGAAAATGTAACAATATTACCACTTGGACCACTTCCATAGAATCCTGGAATTACAACTTTTGAATTATCATTTAAGACTTTTTGTAAAGCTTCATATGTAGCTTCAGTATCAATACATCCGTATTTATTAAATAATATAACATCCTTAGCATCTATAAATTCAAAATCAAGATAATTTGCAAGAATAATACCATTTAAGTATTCGCCCCTACTTGCAGCATAATCTTTTGATGCACCATTTTCAAGATCTTCTTTTATCTTGTTTAAATGGTAATCTATATCTAAGCTAAGATTAAGATTTGATACTATGTCTTTATATCTATTAGATAAAAGATTAAAGACATCATCTAAAGGTATACTGGATTTAATATGACCATGACAAAGATATAAAAGATCAGTAATTTTAAAGTCTTTAGGATTTCTCTTTCCTGGTGCTGAAGGTATTACTATTTTTCTTTTATCATTAGATAAAAGAATTTCCTTTACCTTAATAAATTGATTAGCATCAGCTAAAGAACTCCCCCCAAATTTTGTTACAATAGTATTCAATTTTTAGCCCCCTTGATAAAATAATTATTTACTATATATTAGCAATAATTTAATAAAATCTCAAATTTTTTTGCAGAATTATTAGATAAATCTGAATAATATTACTTATATTTAGATAAATAAAAATGTTGTTGATAGTAATAAAGCATAAAGATATTAAGATAAACTAAAATATAATAGTTTCTTTTAATCACACGAGAATTATAATATATGCAAGAAAAAATACTTTATTATATAATTATAAAGAATGATCTTAAGTGTGGGGAGCTGATAATTTAATGAAGGTTATTAAAAGAGATGGTAGTATAGTGGATTTTGATAAGATGAAGATAAGAGAAGCTATTACTAAAGCTATGAAAAATGGAAGTGGAATATATTTAGGTGACATAGCAAAACTTATAGCAAATGATGCAGAAAAGTATTTTATTAATGAAAATGAAACACCTACAATAAATAAAATTGAAGCATATGTATACGATAGGTTGCTTCATTATGGACAATCAGTAACAGCTAGGGCTTATGAAGGCTATAGAGCTGTACAAGAATTTAAAAGAAACACAAATACTACAGATGAAAGTATTTTAAGTCTTTTAAATAAAACTAATGAGGATGTAATAAAAGAAAATTCAAATAAGAATTCAGTAATAGCTGCAACTCAAAGGGACTTAATTGCTGGTGAAGTTTCTAAAGATATATCTAGAAGAAGACTTATTCCAGCACATATAGTTCAAGCGCATGATGAAGGAACAATCCATTGGCATGATATGGATTATACACTTGCTCCAATTTTTAATTGTTGCCTAATTAATTTGGAAGATATGCTTGAGAATGGAACTGTTATAAATGAAAAATTAGTAGAATCTCCAAAATCTTTTGGAACTGCTTGTACAGTAACAACACAAATAATTGCACAAGTATCAAGTAATCAATACGGTGGACAAAGTATTACTGTAAAACACTTAGCTAAATATTTAAGAGTTACTGAAGAAAAAGCATATAAACATTACTTAGACTTATTAGGGGATAAAGAATTAGCTGAAAAACTTGCTTATGATATTAAAATGAAAGAACTAAAGGACGGGGTTCAGACAATAAGATATCAATTATCTACTTTACAAACTACTAACGGCCAATCACCTTTTTCAACTATTTATTTAGAAATAGAAGAAGGACATCCTTATGAAAAAGAAATGGCTTTAATTTGTGAAGAAATGATAAAGCAAAGATTAGAGGGAATGAAAAACTATAAAGGACAAGAAATAGGTGAAGCTTTTCCTAAATTAGTTTATTTATTAGATGAGCATAATTGTCTTGAAGGCGGCAAGTATGATTACATAACTAAATTAGCAGCAAAGTGTACTGCAAAAAGACTTGTACCAGATTATCAATCAGCAAAGATGATGAGACAAAACTATGAAGGTCATGCATTCCCGCCAATGGGATGTAGGTCTCACTTGTCTCCTTGGAAAGATGAAAATGAAAATTATAAATGGTATGGAAGGTTTAATCAAGGAGTAGTAAGTTTAAATTTACCTCAAATAGCTATTATAGCTGATGGAGACATGGAATTATTCTGGGATATGTTAAATCAAAGATTAGAGCTTTGTAAAGAAGCATTGTTAACTAGACATAATATGCTACTTGGAACTATTTCAGATGTTTCACCAATTCACTGGCAACATGGAGCTATTTCAAGATTGAATAAAGGTGAAAAGATAGATAAATTATTAAAAAATGGATATTCTACTTTATCACTAGGTTATGTTGGTATACATGAAATGGTTCAAGCAATGCTTAAAGAAAGTCATACAACTGAAAAGGGTGAAAAATTCGCTTTAGATGTAATGAATCATATGAATGAAGCTTGTCAAAAGTGGAAGAATGAAACTGGATTAGGTTTTAGTTTATATGGAACACCTGCTGAGAATCTAATTTATAGATTTTGCAAATTAGACAAAGCAAGATTTGGAATTATACCTAATGTTACTGATAAATTATATTATACAAATTCATATCATGTTCATGTTTGCGAAGAAATAGATGCTTTCAGTAAGTTAAAATTTGAATCACAATTCCATGGTATTAGTTTAGGTGGTTGCATTTCTTATGTTGAAGTACCAGATATGTCAAAGAACTTAGATGCAATAGAGCAAATAATTAATTTTATATATCATAATATTCAATATGCAGAAATTAATACTAAACCAGATATATGTTATAAATGTGGATATACTGGAGAAATTAAACTAGACGATGAATTAAGTTGGTACTGCCCATCTTGTGGAAACAGAGATGAATCAGAAATGCAAGTTATGAGAAGAACTTGTGGGTACATTGGAACAAATTTCTGGAATAAAGGAAGAACAGCAGAAATAGGAGATAGAGTACTACATTTATAAGGGTGATTAATATGAACTACGGGAAAATCAGAAAATTTGATGTAAGTAATGGACCAGGAGTAAGAGCTACACTTTTTGTTAGTGGATGTACCAATAATTGTGAAGGCTGCTTTAACAAGGATTTACAAGATTTCAGTTATGGTGAAAAGTGGACTAAAGACATTGAAGATGATTTCATTAAGCAAGTAATGAATCCTAATATAGTAGGAGTAAATATTTTAGGTGGAGAACCTATGGACCAAATTAGAGATAAGGATTTATCAAATTTATTAAAGAGAATAAAGCTTGAAACTAATAAAAGCATTTGGCTTTGGTCAGGTTATTTATATGAAAATATTTTAAACTCT
>NZ_JABUTB010000048.1:15006-24328 GCF_021443865.1 Clostridium sp. | reverse complement strand
TTGAATTAAATAAAAGAAATATATCATTAAAATATAGAGGTTCTAGTAATCAAAGAGTAATTGATGTTGTAAAAAGTAAAGAAGCTAATTGTATTATTGAAATAGAAGCATAATTATAAGGTATCTAGTAAGATTTTAATCTTACTAGATACCTTTCTATTTTTTTATAATTTACAAATAACTACTTTTAAAAAAAAATTCTATTAGTTTTTGACAAAAAGAGTATTTTAAAGGATAATTATAGTAAGAGAATTTATTATATAAGGGGTTATATTTATGCTTAAAAATTTAAAGGTAAGTCTAAAAATATTAATTTTAACAGTTACATTAAATATAATTATAGTTATAATTGGGTTAATTGGCATTACACAATTAAATAGTGCAAATGAAAGAATGAAAAAATTATATAATGAAAATTTTTCATCGGTATTTACTTTATCTAACGCTCTTAGCGAAGAAGCTAAGATACAAGCAAGTATTTATAAAATCATTATAAATACAGATGATCCTTCATATCAAAAGAATGAGTATAATTCAATGATTGAAAGTGAAAAGAAATTCGATAATGAGTTTAATACGTTTAAAAGGATTAATACTGATGAATATGCAAAAAAAATAGCTATAAGTATAGATAATAAGGTGAAAACATATAGAGAAAAACGAAAAGAAGTAATAGATTTAGCTATGAATGGTAAAAAAGAAGAGGCTATAAAAAGATTAGAAGAAATTGAAGTTGAAATTGGAGAAGGATTTAGATATGATTTAAATAAATTATCAGCACATTGTAGTTCATTAGCTGAACAAATAAAATTTAAAAATGAAAAAACATCAAAATCTTTAATTATAGTTTTATATGCAAGTATAGGTATTGGATTATTAATAGGAATTGTTTCAGCTTTTGCAATTAGCAGAAATATAATAAAGCCTTTAAAAATAGCTGTAAAGGAAATGGATATAATTTCAAGCGGAGATTTATCTAGAGAAATAGATGAAAGGTATCTAAAAAGAAGAGATGAACTAGGACTTATATTAATACATTTAAATTCAATTAGAAAATCCTTAAGTGGATTAATAAAGAATGTTAAAAATGAATCTAATAATACAGAAGAGGCTATAGATATAATAAATAAAAATATATATGATTTAAATACAAGCTTAGAAAGCATGTCAGCTACTTCAGAAGAAGTAACAGCTATTATGGAAGAAACATCAGCATCTACTGAAGAAATAAATAATTCCATTCAAAGTATTGAACTTAATATAGAATCTATAAATAATAAGGCTAAAGATGGTGCTAAAATATCTAATGAGATTAGTAAAAGAGCAATAGATAATAAGACTTTTATCACTAAAGACTTAAAAAATGCTAATAATATTTTAGCGGATTCAAAAGAAACACTAAAGAATGCAATTAATCAAACTAAAGTAATAAGTAAGATTTATGAATTGTCAGAAATAATAATAGAAATAACTGAACAAACCAATCTTCTAGCATTAAATGCATCTATTGAAGCTGCAAGAGCTGGTGAGGCTGGGAGAGGCTTTGCAGTAGTTGCAGAAGAAATTAGAAAACTGGCTGAAGCATCTAAAGAGTCAGTTATTAAAATTAAGGAAACTGGAAATGAAATATCAAATTCAGTAAATGGATTAATAAGTGGTTCAAATAACTTAATAAAATTTATGGATGATGACTTACAAAATGAATTTAATAATATGATAAGCATTATTGATACTTCTGAAAAGGATGGGAAATTAATAAATGATATAGTAATGGAATTTAGCAAGATTTCTAGTGAGCTATTACTTTCAATAAAAGAGATTTCAGATGTAACAGAAGCTGTTTCTAGAGCTACTATGGAAGGTACAAATGGAATAACTCATATTACTGATAAGATTTTTGAAGCAAGTAATAATTCAGAGGTTTCTATAAAAAATTCAGATTTAGCTAAAGAAAGTTCAAAAAATTTAAATAAGTCTATAAACGTATTTAAAATTAATTAAGGAGCTGTTTATTCAGCTCCTTAATTAATTTTATAATGATTAACTTTGAATTTAAAAAGAATTGTCAACATTTTCATAATAATCATTTAAAGAATCTTCGTTATCTGAAAAAGAATAGTATTTCTTTTCATCAAAATAATTTTCGGATTTACTTACAATAATTGTACATATACAATCTCCCATAGTATTAACTGTGCTTCTACACATATCTAATATTCTGTCTATTCCAAGAATTAATCCAATTCCTTCAATAGGTAAACCTACTGATTGTAAAACCATTGAAAGCATAATCATTCCAACCCCTGGAACTCCAGCAGTTCCAATAGAGGCCAAAGTGGCAGTAAGAATAATAGTTAATATAGAAGTTAAGCTTAAATCTATATTATAAACTTGTGCAATGAATATAGCTGCCACTCCTTGCATTATTGCTGTACCGTCCATATTAATAGTAGCACCTAATGGTATTGTAAAAGAACTTACAGTATTATCAACTCCCATTTCATTCACAGCATCAATAGTAACAGGTAATGCAGCATTACTAGAAGCAGTAGAGAAAACTATAGATGCAGGTTTTGTGAATTTTTTTAAAAATGGCTTTATACTTAATCTTGTGAATATTTTAAGCATTCCTCCGTAAATAACTACAGAATGAATTAATAATGCAAACAAAATTACAAACATATATTTTAATAAAGGAAGCATTGCACTGAATCCTATTGTAGCAAAAGTATTAGTCATTAAGGCAAAAATACCTATTGGAGCAAAAGACATAACAATTTCAACAATTTTCATTACAACTTCATTTAGAGATTCAAATGCATTTTTTAAAATTTTCCCTTTTTCACCAACTAGACTAATAGAAATTCCTAATAAAATTGCAAAAACAATAATTTGTAACATATCTCCATTTACAAGAGATTGAAAAGGATTAGTTGGGACTATGCCAATAATAATATCTACAAAAGATGTACTTTGAGAAATATTAGTTTCAGAAACTAATAGATTTGAAATATTTAAACCGATTCCAGGTTTTATTAGTAAAGCAAGAGCTATTCCTATGGTAATAGCAATACAAGTTGTAGATACATAAAATAATAGAGTTTTTCCACCTATTTTTCCAAGTTTAGCTATATTTTCTATAGATGCAGCACCGCAAGTTAATGAAACAAATACTAAAGGCACAACCATCATTTTAATTGATGATAAAAATAGATTAGATAAAACTTTTATAATTCCATTTAAAATTAAAGTTTCCTTAATAAAATCAGAATTAATTCTTTGAATTATTATTCCCAAAAGTGCACCTAAGAACATAGATATAAAGATTTTTTTTGTTAAACTCATTTTCTTAATCATAAAATTCCCCTTTAAAATATCACTTTTATTTACATATTAATATTATTATATAAATAGAAAATTGACAAGCTGTTTTTTTTAATAAGTTGTCAGAATTATATATTACACAACTAATATTATGGTGAATTAGTTAAAAAGTAGTTAGAACATACTATAATAAATATTTATAGATTACACTATATTTTTGTGTTTAAATACAAAAAGCAATAAAGTACATAGAAAATAAATTTTTTATGTTTTAAACTTTTAATTAAGAAAAGTTTTCATTACCAACAACATAAAAGCATAAATGGAAACGTTTCCGAAATATTTAGTAATAAAAAGGAGGGTAAATATGAGAAAAAATATTATTTCAAAACTTAAAGCTAAAATAAGTATGTTTATACTTATTATATTTTGTCTAACACTAATACCGATTCCTAATAATGTAGTAAAAGCAGAAACTACAGGAAATCAAAAGATTAAGGTTAGATTTTTAAAAGAAGATAATGACTATTCTGGTTGGAATATTTGGGCTTGGTGGCCAAATAAGGATGGTCATTCAGTAGAATTTACACATAAAGATGATAAAGGCGTGTACGCTGTAATAGATGTACCAAAGTCAGGGGAACTTGGTATGGTAATCAAAAAAGGAGAAACAGAACTTAAAGCTACAGAAGAGATTAGATATGATTTATCAAAGGGCGAAAAAGAGATTATTATAACTGTAGGAGAAATAGATAACAACAATCCAAAATCAAAGTCTATAGTATATGAAGAGCTATATAAGGACTTTTCAAAAGTTAATATAAAAGTTAATTATAATAGATCAGATAAGGATTATGATAAATGGCAACTATGGAATTGGATAGTGGATGGAAGTGATGGCTCAGAGGATACTGTAAGATTATTTACAGAAGCTAATGATTATGGAAAAGCTTCTAATTTATCATTTTCAGATATAACTAAAGAAAATAAGAGAATTGGAGTTATAGTTCGTACTGCTAAATGGGATAAGGATCATAATGATGATAAGATAATTGACTTAGCATATCTTGATTCTAATGGGAATTTAGAAGTTTATTACAAGGAAAATGATAGTACAACATATTATGTAAAACCAAGTTTAGAGGTAAATCCACCAACTGATGAAGAAATAGTAGATGATGGAGATATAGTAGCTGATGAATTGGTTAATCAGCCAGGAGGAAAAAATAAATGGTATATTGCTGGTAATTTCCAAGGATGGAACCCAAGTAATTCAGAAAATCAATTAAAACATTTAGTAGATGGATTCTTTGAGTATTCAGTAGTATTACCTGCTGGACAATATCAATTTAAAATAGTTAAAAATGGATCTTGGGATGGATTTTCAGATAGTACAGATAAAGATGGAAATTTCACATTAAAACTAGATGAAAAATCAAAGGTAAACTTTTATGTTAATGAAGAACTTAATGAAGCAAGAATTAATATTCCTGGAGTAATTGGATTGAAGCAATATGTTCCAGAATTAAGTAATAGTAAATGGCCAAGATTAGTTGGTGATATTCAAAAAGTATTCGGTGAAGTAGAGTGGTCTCCACAAACTGCTAAGCAAATGTTTGTTGATTATAACTTCGATGGAAGTGTATATAAGCTACAAAGAAATTTACCAGCAGGAAACTTTTTAGTTAAGGTAGCTTTTGGTAATGATTGGAGTGAAAGCTATGGACCTAATGGTAATACTCAAGATAATTTAGAAGTTAACACACTAGATTCAGCGGATGTAGTATTTACCATAAACTATAAAGGAGACCAAAAGTTAGTTCACAATTATAAACCTACAGAAGGTAGTTATGATGGTTTAATAAATAAATCAGCTATTAAATTTGATTCAAGAAATATTACCTTTAAAAAGCCTTTTGGTGCAATAAAAGAAGAAAGTGAAGATTTAACTTTAAGAATTGGTGTTGCAAAGGATGATGTACAAGTTGCTAAAGTTGAACTTATAGATGGTAATGGAGTTGCGAAAAGTTATGATATGAGAAAGGCAACTACAGTAAGCGAAACTGATTACTATGAAGTTATAATACCAAAGTCAGATTTTAAAGGTATAGGTATTTGGGGTTATAAATTTATATTAGTAGATGGAAAAACAAAGGTAGAGTATGGTGATGATGGATTAAGTGGCGGCAGTGGTACTACTGCTGAAGAAGGTGTCTTACCATATAATCTAACTGTATATGACAAGGATTACAAAACTCCAGATTGGATGAAAGAATCAGTTGTATATCAAATTTTTCCAGACAGGTTCTTTGATGGAAATAAAGAAAATAATAGAGCTAAGTTAGTAGATGGTTATAGGGGATATGTTGATAGTGATGGAAATCTTAAATCATATGATATTCAATATTATGATGGAGGAGTAGAAAAGGATCCAGCACCATCACAAGTATGGGGTGATTGGAGTGATTATCCTGAAAATCCTAGACATGGAACTAGAGAAAATAAGCCATATTATCCAGATTCAAAAACAGATAATATATGGACAAATGAGTTTTATGGAGGAGATATTCAAGGTATAGAACAAAAACTTGAATATTTAAAATCAATAGGAGTAACTTCTATATATTTAAACCCAGTAGCATGGGCAGCTTCTAACCATAAGTATGATGCAACTGATTATAAGTCATTAGATCCAATGTTTGGAGAGCCTGTATATAATAAGAAAGGTGATCCAACTTCAGGTTTAAATTATGAAGAAACAAGAGCTGCATCAGATAGAGTTTATCAAGCTTTTGCAAAGGCAGCAGAAGCTAATGGCATTAAGTTAATAGCAGATGGCGTTTTCAATCATGTTGGAGATGATTCAATATATTTTGATAGATATGAAAAGTATCCAGAAATTGGTGCTTATGAATATTGGAGAAAAGTATGGGATAAAGTAAATACTGGAAAGACTCAAGAAGAAGCAGAAAAAGAAGTAATTAAAGAATTCGAAGGGATGAAAAATCCTTTAACAGGTAAAAATTATTCTTATCCTGAAGATTTTAAATTTACAACTTGGTTTAAGATAGAAAATAAATGGGTAGTAAGAGATAAAGATGGAAATTCATTAGATAAAAAAGATCAATATTATCAATATGAAGGCTGGTGGGGCTATGATTCATTACCAGTAATGGAAGCAAAAGCACCTCAAGAAGGAGACGAATTAGCGATTCCAGGAAATCATGAGTGGAATAATGTTGATTATAGAGAAAATGTAATTGGTTATGATTTAACAGGAATGAGTAATAAAGAAGCAGAAAAAAATATGCAATATGCAGCAGCTCAAAGATGGATTTGGATGGGAGCAAGAGGATGGAGATTAGACGTTGCACCAGATGTATCAACAAGTACATGGCAAAAGTTTAGAGAAGTTGTAAAATCAACAACTGGCAGATTAGATGTTAATGGAAATGTAATAGATGATCCAATTATATTAGGTGAAGAATGGGGAGTTGCTACTCATTATTTATTAGGAGATCAATTTGATTCAGTAATGAACTATCAATTTAGAGCAGCCCTTCAAAACTATATAATAAGTGGAAATGCTATAGATTTTAATAATGCATTAGAGACTATAAGAGAAAATTATCCGAAAGAAGCATGGCAAGCTATGCTAAATTTAGTAGATTCTCATGATACTATACGTAATATTACTAAGATAGATAATCCAACATGGGAAGAAGAAAATACTAAAATAGCTCCTGAAGCATCAGATAAAGCATTAAAGCTACAAGCATTAACAGCTATATTCCAAATGGGATATCCAGGTGCACCTACTATTTATTATGGTGATGAAGTAGGGGTAACTGGTACTAAGGATCCTGATTCAAGAAGAACATTCCCATGGGAAAGAATAAATGAAAAGAATGGAGATTATTCTGCATTAGGTAGATATTCAGAATTATTTGACGCATATAAAAATGCAGCAAGAGTTAGAAATGAAAATCTTGAAGTCTTTGCAACTGGAGATATTCATACGGCTTATGCCAATGAAAATGTAATTGCATATGCAAGGAAGAGTTCTGAAAAGGGAGGCCTATTAGTTTTAAATCAATCAATGGAAGAGAAAACTATAGAGGCAGATGTATCAGGATTTTTACCAGAGGGATTAAAATTAAAGGATGAGATATATGGAAAGATATCTTCAACTGTAAAAGATGGAAAAATTAAAATTACAATTCCAGCTCAAACAGGCTTAATGATGGTATCTACAAATAAAATTGTTGTAGTTGATAAAGTACAAGGGGTAAAAGCAATTGCAGAACAAGGAAAGGTTACTCTTACTTGGAATGAAGTTGCTGGAGCTAAAAAGTATAATATTTATAGAACTAATCTTGAAGGACAAAATGTTGAAAAGATTAAAGAAGAAACTAGTACAAGCTTTATTGATGAAAATGTTATAGATGGAATAAGATACTATTATTATATAACTGCAGTTAAGGATGGAGGAGAAAGTGAATTTAGTGATTCAGTAACAGCTTTACCATCATATACTATTAAATCCATTAGTAAACCTAATAAAGTTAATGACCTAACTATTGGTGTAGGAATAAAAACTGAAGAAATAATAGTAAATATTAATATTCCTGGCTTAACAGATAGCAGTGAATATAAGGGAAAAGAAATTCCTAATTTTGAAGCTAGACTTATGTTTTATAAGGATGGAACTTCAAGAGATAATGCCCATAGTACTAAGTTAAGATATAAAGGCGATTCAGAAGATGGATCAAAGGGTTACTATGCAACTTTTGAGCCAACAGAGGCAGGCATATATAATTACTATGCTAAAGCAACAACAAATACTGGAGATAGCTATACAGAATCATTAGAAGTATCAATGAAAGCAGTTATGAATAGTGATGCTACTACAGCTCCAAAAGCTCCAATTATTGATGATATACTTGTAGAATCTAATAGAGCTAAGATAACTTGGAATTCAGATGGAGATAATGTTGAAGGCTTTGAAATTTATCGCAAACAAGGAAATAATGAGTTTATAAAAATTGCTGTAATAGATAAGGCTTCTAAAGAATTTGTAGATTTTACAGTAAGTAATGATATAGAGTATACCTATAAGGTAGCAGCGTATGATAAATTCTATAACAGAAATTATTCAGAAGAGAAATCTGTTAAACCAACATTAGTTATGGTAGATGTAACACTAAGACTTCATATTCCTAACTATACACCATCAACAGATGATATTTATATTGCTGGAACTTTAAATGGATGGAATGCATCAGGTGATAAGCTTACAGTACCGAGTGGAGCAACTTCTAGAGATGTAGTAGAGTATAAATTTAAAATGATGGCAGGAAAAACTATAGAATATAAGTATACAAGGGGATCATGGCCTACAGAGGCATTTACAAGTCATAAGCGTATTCCAAATGATACAGAAGATTACGGTAATTGGGCATATAGTTCTACAGATACTAATATGAAATTAACTATTAGTAATCAAGGTGGAAATTCTATGATTGTAAATGACTATGTACTTCGTTGGGTTGATATGCCTATGATGATTTCTATGCCGAGAATATCTTATGGAGATGATATCCAATATGAAACTTCTGAAAAGGAATTCACATTAAAAGCTAAGGTTCCATATGGAGTACAATTTACAATAAATGATGAGGATATAAATAAATTATATCCAGGTGCTATGAATGAATATGGTGATGTAGAGGTAGAAGGAATTAAATTAAGTCCAGGAGAAAATAATTTTAATCTTAAAATTAAACCTACTCAAGAGACTATTGACTTACCTTGGTATACAGATGATGGAAGAGCTTCACAAGCAACTAAGGAAATAACAATGAAAATTATATCTACAGTAGATCCAGAAGAACCAAAACCAGAAGAAATAAAGGTTACAGGAGTAAGCTTAGATAAAGCATCAGCAGAATTAAAGATAAATGAAAGCATAGAATTAAAAGCTAATATAGCTCCAGAA
>NZ_JABUTB010000048.1:7795-14614 GCF_021443865.1 Clostridium sp. | reverse complement strand
TTTGAAGCTTCTTGTGAAATTACTGTGAAAAATGAAGAAAAACCTACAATACCTACAGATCCAACTAATCCAAATACACCAACAATACCAGGAGAAGGAAATATAGTAGAAAAAATAGAAAATCCTAATGGTAAAAATGAAGTAGTAATAACTAATCCATCAAATGAAATTAAACTTGAAATAAAGGATATTGAAGCCATTAAATCTGGAAATGGATATTTAGAAATTAAAAATGGAGAAAATATTATAACATTACCATTCTCTTTAATAGATAAAGATTTATTAAAAGAGGGTTCAAGTATAATTTTTGAAATGAAGGTTAGTGAAGATACAAGTATTACTTCTGGAATTAAAGGAGTTAAAAAAGTATTTGAATTTAACTTATATGTTAAAAATGGAAATGAATCAACTAGTATTCATAATTTTAAAAATGGAGTTGCAACTATAAAAATCAAGTTATCAGATGAAGATTTAAAGGGATTAAATAAAAATAATTTAGCTGTATTCTATTATAATGAAAGTACTAAAAAGTTTGAGGAGTTAGAAACATCTATAAATGGAAATGAAGTAACATTTAAAACATCTCATTTTAGTAAGTTTATAATTGCAGAAAAAGTTAAAAATGAAAGTGGAGTAACATTACCAGCTACAGGAGGTAATAATCCAAGTTATTTATTAATTTTAGCAATAATTATGGTAGGGATTGGGAGTATAATAATAACTTCAAGAAATAAAAAAATTAAAACTAATTAAATATAAATGGACTGCCGATTTTTATCGGCAGTTTTTTATATTTAATTAGATATTAAGTAAATATAATGTATAAAATTGTGGTAATTATTTGAAAACTTTATAGATATAAAGTATATAATGCGACAGAAAATAAATTTTGGTAATGATAGAATAAATACAATGCTGAACCAATATGCTAAATTAGAGAGCTCATAATTTTAGAATTAATATAATACGCAATGTCTTTAATCCAGTGTAGTAGTAAATGTAAATTTATTTACTAGAATAAATCTAGACACTTTAAGGGGGTAGATATATGAGGGTATGAAGATAGTTTTTATATTTAACATTATAATACCATTAAAGATTATTTAGGGGGATGAAAATGAAAAAGCTGTTAAAAAGCAAATTTTTAAGTTCGTTTTTAGCATTTACTATGATGCTAGGACTAATAACAGTTCCTGTAAAGGAAGTTAAAGCTGAAGTAGCTTCATATGTAGTAATAAGTGAAGCTTATGGTGGGGGAGGAAATGCTGGAGCAAAGTATACTCATGATTTTATTGAATTATATAATCCAACAGATCAAGACATAAATATAGATGGATGGCAGGTTCAATATGCTTCTGCAACAGGAGATTTTGGGAGTTCCAATAATACTAAATTAAGTGGGATAATAAAGGCAAAAGGATACTTTTTAGTTCAACAAGGTAAAGGTACTGGTGGAACTGAAGCCTTACCTACACCAGATAATGTTGGTTCAATAAATATGGGGGGGGCAAGATTTAAAGTACAACTTTTAGATAAAGACAACAGTGTAGTGGATTATCTAGGAGTTGACTCTACTGTATTTGAAGGTGAAGGACCAGCACCAGTAATTTCTAATAGTACAAGCGCTCAGCGAAAAGATAACGATGGTTCTAGTAATGGAGTTACAAATGGTTGGGATACAAATAACAATTCAAAGGATTTTTATAGTAAAGAACCTACACCAAGAAATTCAAGTTATTCATCAAGTATAATAATAGTCGAGTTATCTGCTTTAAAAGTTGATGAAAATATTAGTTTGGAAATTGGAGAAACTAAAAAGTTAACTGTAGGATATGAACCTGAAAATACTACTGAAAAAGCTATAAAATTTGAAAGCCTAAATCCAGAATTTGTTACTGTTGATAATGAAGGCAATATCACTGCAATCAAAGAAGGAGAAGCTACTATAAAAGTAACATCAACAGTAAAAGAAAACATATCTGTTGAAACTAAGATTTTAGTAAATAAGGCTACAGATAAAAAAGGACCAGAAATAACTGATATTTATCCAGGAGAAAATGAAAATTTAGGAAATTTAAGAAGACCTGAAATTAAGGCTACATTAACTGACGAATCAGGAGTTAATAATGATTCAATAAAGTTGTATTTAAATGATAATAATGTAACCGCTAACATTACTGGCAATGTAGTTAGTTATAAAGTTAATGAAGATTTAGAAGATGGATATTATACTGTTAAAATTGAAGCAAAAGATTCTTTAGGGAATTCTTCTGAAAGAGTATGGAAGTTTAGGGTAGGAGAAGTAACTAAAAACTTATTTTTTGGACAATTACATTCTCATACTAATTTATCAGATGGAACAGGAACTGTAGATGAAGCGTATAAATATGCAGAAAATACAGCTGGTGTTGACTTTTTAGCAATAACAGATCATTCAAATTGGTTTGATAATGATACTAAAGCAAATATTGCAGATGGATCAGCTAGTACAAAGTGGAAAACTGGAAGAGATGCAGCAAATAAATATAATAAAGATGGAAAATTTATTGCAATCTATGGATATGAAATGACATGGTCTGGATCAACTGGTGGCTATGGACATATGAATACCTTTAATACAGAAGGTTTTGAAACAAGAAGTAATAGTAAAATGGATCTTAAAAACTATTATAATTCTTTAAAAACACAACCACAATCATTGTCACAATTTAATCATCCAGGAAAAACATTTGGGGATTTTAGTGATTTTGCTCATTATGATAAGGAAATAGATAAAGTTATAAATTTAGTTGAAGTTGGAAATGGTGAAGGAGACATAAGAAGTTCAGGATATTTTCCTTCTTATGAGTATTATACAAGGGCTCTAGATAAGGGGTGGCATGTAGCACCAAGTAATAATCAAGATAATCATAAAGGTAAATGGGGAAATGCTAATACAGGAAGAACAGTTATAGAAGCTTCAGATCTTACAAGAGATTCAATTTATGATGCTATAAGAAATATGAGAGTATATGCAACTGAAGATGAAAATTTAAGAATTTCATATGAAGTAAATAATAATACTATGGGAACAATTTTACCTAAAACAAATAATTTAGATTTCGAAATTAATGTTGAAGATGAAGATGCCGGAGACAATATAAAGAAAATATCTATTATTGGAGATGGCGGAAAAGTTGTAAAATCTATAGACAATATAAATTCAACTAATAAAAAGTGGGAATTTTCTTTAGATCAATCAGTAAGTTCATATTACTATGTAAGAGTAGAACAAAGTGATAGGGATATAGCTGTAACTGCACCAGTATGGGTTGGAGAAAGAGAAAATTTTGGAATATCTACAGTTGATAAAGATAAAGAGGTATTATTAGCTGAAGAAGACTTTAATATAGAAACTAATATTTACAATAATGAAGGAAGCCCAGTAAATAATATTAAAATTGAATATTTTAAAAATGATGAAGTAGAACCTATGAGGTCAGACATTATTAATAGCATAGCAGCAGGAGGAACATTTACTGCAAAACTACCATATAAGTTTGATAATCCTGGACAATATTCCTTTACTGTAAAGGTGTCTGCTACAATTAATGGTGCTCTAAAAGAGTTTACATCCTCAATTAATATTGATGTTTTAGGATCAAATGAAGTATCAACAGTAGTTATAGATGGAGCACATCAAAATCAATATGTTACTGGTGATTATTCAGGTAAAGTTACAACTTTAACTGCTTTAATGGCTCAAAATAATATTAAGGCTGTAATTAATACTGAAAAAATTACTGATAAAGTATTGGAAAAGGCATCCTTGCTAATATTATCAGATCCACAAAGTACAAGTAATACAGCTTATGGATTAGAACCACATAAGTATGATAAGGATGAACTAGATGCAATAGCTAGATTTGTACAAAGAGGTGGAAATGTTGCAATAACATCCAAGGCAGACTACAAAGATGCTACTGGGGAATATGGAAATGCAAGCCAAGGTAATTCAGTACTTGAAGCAATAGGTGCGAAGATAAGATTTAATGATGACCAAGCTACTGATGATAATAATAATGGCGGACAAGCATATAGATTATATTTCACTAATTATAACACAGATAGCGCTTGGTTAAATGGAATTGACACAAGTAAGAAATATAGTTTCTATAGTGGTTCAACATTAGTAATGCCAAATAATATGGCTAATATAGATGTATTAGTTAGAGGACATGAAACCACTTATGGAAGTGATTCAGATAATCAAAAAGACAATGTTACAATTGAAAAAGGAAAAGTTGTAGGACTAGCAGTTGAAACTTTAAATAGTGGATCAAAAGTATTTATATCTGGTGCAACATTCTTCTCAAATTTTGAAATGGATGGATTAGATTATTCTAATTATCAAATAACTGAGAAGATGTTAAAAGAATTATCACCAGTGCCTGAAATACCTTTAAGTAAAATAGCTGATGTTAGAATAGATAGTAATAATGATAATATACCAGATAGATTTGGTGAAACTGTACTTGTAGAAGGATATGTAACAGCAGCATCTAATGCAGCAGCGGTTGGAAATTCATTCTTTGACGTAATATATATTCAAGATGAAACAGCTGGATTAACTGTATTTGGAGTTTCAAATTTAAATATAAAGCTTGGTCAAAAGGTTAGAATAAAAGGAAAAGTTTCATCATATTTAAATGATGCACAAATAGCATTAAAAAATGAAAATATAGATGTGAAAATAATTGATGAAAGTATAAACTTAGTTGAAGCTACTAAACTTTCAACTAAAGATAGTATGCTAGAAGAAAAAGAAGGTCTTTTAGTTAAGGTAGAAGGAAAAGTAACTAGAATTCAAGGACAAAATATTTTTGTGGATGATGGTTCAGGTGAATCAAGAGTTTATGTAGAAGGATATATAAGAAGTAGTGAAAGTCCTGGAATTGATGATGAATGGAAGTCTAGAGTTAAGGTTGGGGATACTGTATCAGCAATAGGATTAGCATCTGAAGATCCTGAAGGTCATAGATTAAGAGTTAGGGATTCAGCAGAAATTAAAGTGTTAAAAAATAGAGATATAGAGATAACTTTATTCCATACAAATGACACTCATGGAAGAGTAAAGGTTGATAAAGATACTATAGGAATAGATGTTATATCTCAAATTAAGAAAAATACACCTAATTCACTTCTTTTAGATGCAGGGGATACTCTTCATGGACTACCTTTTGCAACACTAAAGAAAGGTGCAGATATTATTAATTTAATGAAGTTAGCAGGATATGATGCAATGACACCAGGAAATCATGACTTCAATTATGGATATGAAAGATTGGTAGAATTAGCAGAATTGGCAAAAGAAGGAGAAGATGGATTCCCTATAATTTCAGCTAATACATTTAATAAAAACGATTCTTTAATTGATAAGAATATTATTAAAGAAGTAGATGGAGTTAAAATAGGTATATTTGGACTATCTACTGAAGAAACAGCATATAAAACTAATCCGAATAATGTAATAGGAATAACGTTTAGAGATCCAATAGCAGCAGCAAAAGAACAAGTTAATGAATTAAAAGAAAAAGGTGCAGATATTATAATTGCTTTAGCCCATATTGGATTAGATGAATCAAGTCAAGTAGTAGCTACTATGATAGCAGATTCTGTTGATGGAATAGATGTAATAATAGATGGTCATAGTCATAGTACTTTAAAAGAAGGTATAACTACAAAAAATGGAACACTAATAGTTAGTACAGGAGAATATGAAAAGAGTTTAGGTAAAGTAGTTATTACATTAGATAATACTTCTAAAAATTTAATTAGCAAAAAAGCTAGTTTAATAACTAAGGATGATACTTTAAATTTTGAAGCAGACAGTATTGTAACTAATAAAATAAAAGAAATAGATGAAGAGCAAAATGAGTTTTTATCAAGGGTAGTTGGAAATTCAAAGGTTAATTTAGAAGGAAGTAGAGAATTATCAAGAACTCACGAAACAAATTTAGGTAATTTAATTACAGATGCTATGATAAATGAGACAGGTGCAGAAATAGCTATTACTAATGGTGGAGGAATACGTGATAGTATAAATGTAGGAGAAATCACTAAGGGAGAAATAGTGAAGGTCCTTCCATTTGGAAATTATATAGTTACTAAAGCACTAAAAGGAGCTCAAATTAAGGAGATTTTAGAACATGGAATTAAAGCTTATCCATCATCAGCTGGACATTTCCCACAAGTTTCAGGTTTAAGTTTTGTATTTGATGAATCAAGAGAAGTAGGAAATAGAATAGTTGGAATAACTATAAATGGAAAACCAATAGATATGGATAAAGTATATGTTGTTGCTACAAATGATTTTATGGCAGTTGGAGGAGATGAATATCCTAACTTCTCTAAAGTACCAACATTAAATGAATATAAATCATTAGAAGAA
The DNA here is from genome assembly GCF_021443865.1 of Clostridium sp. GTDB lineage: Bacteria > Bacillota > Clostridia > Clostridiales > Clostridiaceae > Clostridium. Next base: position 8,184 of record NZ_JABUTB010000048.1, on the reverse strand, counting down.
GCTTTAGAGTCTTATATAAATGAGATAGGTGATGTAGAGTATTCAATTGAAGGAAGAATTAATGTAGGAAAAAATACTGCACCAATTATAAAGGCTAATGACATTACTTTAAATTTAGGAGATAAATTTGATCCATTAAAAGATGTTATTGCAATAGATAATGAAGATGGAAATGTAACAGAATGGTTAAAGATTATTAATAATACTGTAGATATAAATAAAGCAGGTAGTTATAAAGTTGTATATGAAGTTAAAGATAGTGTAGGTGAATTAACAAAACTAGAAATTAAAGTTATAATTCAAAAAACTCAAGTGCCAGAAGAAATAAAAGTTACAGGAGTAAGCTTAGATAAAACATCAGCAGAATTAAAGATAAATGAAAGCATAGA
>NZ_JABUTB010000048.1:0-6756 GCF_021443865.1 Clostridium sp. | reverse complement strand
GTGGAGTAACATTACCAGCTACAGGAGGTAATAATCCAACAACTGGAATAGCATTTGGCTTGATATTATTATTAATAGGAAGTAGCTTTATGTTCATCAAAAAGAAAGAGAATTTAAATACAAAATAAGAAATACAAAGGAGGCTGTTTTCACAGTCTCCTCTTTTTTAGAAAACTCTTAAAAATGCTAATATAATTAACATAGTACCTGATAGCCAAGATAAATCTATGGTTGTAATTTCTGAAAATCTTTTTCCTATATAAGATCCCAATAAAATAGTTAAGATTCCAATGATAATGGAAACTACAAAAACCTTAATGTAATTAATCATTATTAAACTACTACCAAATCCAACTGCCAAGCTATCTAAGGATAAGGCAATAGCTAAGTATATTGCTTCTTTGTAAGATAAAACTTTAGATTTATCAATATCTGCTTTTGTTTCATTAGCATAGACTTGAAGTACAAAATTAAAATCAAATAACTTAAAATGTAAAGAAGGATAATCCTTTGCTTTATTATTTATATATGATTTAAGTAAACCTTCAAATAGTCTATAAAATCCTAATAAGAATAAAATAGAAAAACTAAAAACTTTAGCAGTAGTAATTGAGATATAGTTTTGAAGAAAACTACCTAGTACTAATGAGATACCAAGCATACTAGATGATATAATATCCACTATTAACGCCGAAATTAAAGGGATTCGAATTTTACTACTACCATAGGATATACTTGCTATGAATGAATCTATAGATACAGATAAAACTAATAATAAAACTTCTAACATAATTTATCCTCTGAAAAAATTGATATTATATACTATAAAATTAAAAGCAGAAAGTTACAAAAAATGACTTTCTATATTAAAAATAATATAGTATACTATAAAAAATTAAAGGATAATATTAAAATAATGGACAATTAATATGAAGGAGAATAAAATGGATAAGAAGAACACTAATATTAGTGAAGATGAAAAAGTTATAATGAGTTTTCTAGATGAAAATGGAGAAAAAGTAGATTTTGAAGCTGTAGCAAAGGTTTACTTAAAGGAAGTAGAATACTTACTTTTAGCTCCAGTAGATGATGAAAGTGAAGATATTTATGTATTTAGAGTAGATGAAGTAGATGGAAAAGAAGAATTAAACTTAGTGGAAGACGATAAAGAATTCCTTGAAGTTAAAAAGGAATATAAAAAACTATTATATTAATTGGAGGATATTATGAACAGTAATGATATAATTGAAATACTTGAAGAAAATAATTTAACAGAAATAGAAGAACTAAAAAATGAAGATGGCGTTTTTCTTGTAAAGTTTTTTTTAGATTTTGATGATGACGTGTTAAGTGCTGCTAGAAGTTATGCAAATGATGAAAGTGATTACGAAGAAGAAAGCGATGAATGGTATAAGGAATATTTTATACCTTACCTATATGATTACGGTAATGATGAAGTGGTTGATATTATAGAAGAAATCGTTGAAGAATTAGATATTGCTGGAGAAGTAATGGCTTTTCAAATAGATTCATCAAACTTTGAATTTATTAAATTTATGGCTTTATTTACTGAAGAAGATATAGATATTTCAATAGAAGATGTAGCTAAAGAATACATTTTTTAATGCTTAACTTAGAGGAAAAATATTCTATTGCATGTATTTAGATTTGTGTTATAATAATAATATAATAAATCCTGAGATGTGCGCTAAGCTTATAATATTCAACCTACATTGAATATACGGGATTTGCGATATCTAAGTGTATGTCAGGCTCCAATTATTTGCAGTATTGTGACGGGAGAAGACAGAGAATTAGTGAGCTTAACCCACCTGCGAGTAGCAGGTATGAATATTTAAGTGACCGGCATGTTGGGAATATATATGTATTTAATACCTCAAAACTGAGGTATTTTTTTATTTAAGCATAAAAACTTATAAGTAAATATAATGTTTTTATGCTTAAAAATATTTTAAATTAAATTTTCTATATTATTTATGAAAATACATAATAATAATTAAGTAAATAAATTAGGCAACCTTCCTTACAGGATTGCTACATAAGTTTTTTCTGATGTATTTATTAAATATATACTTTTGATTTTTAGTTATAAGCTTGTCTAAGTCTTGTGAAAGATATATTATTAGCGAATTATTAGTAGAAAGGTATCTTAACAAAAAGTTAAGTAAAGCTTTTTTTCTTTTTATTTTTCTACTACATTTTTTTGTCATAGTTAGCACCTCCTATTGAACTACAAAATACAATATCTTATAACAATATTATACCAAAAAGTATAAAAATGTAAAATGAAAAAATGCAACAAAAATCTACAAAAAGATATACGACTTGCTGTTGAATTACTATACATTTTGTTATAATAAATTAAATATGTAATTAATAATAAATGTAATTGATTACATATATAAAGAGTATATAAGTTGATATTAATAGAAAATCAAGGTAAAATAATACTAAGATCTTTTAAGAAGAAAGGATGAACCAAGGATGGATTATATGGATATGAAAATTGATGATGTTATAAAGAGAATAAATGAGCTTTATAAAAAGAGTAAAGAAGAAGGACTAAATAACGAAGAAAAAGAAGAACAACAAATTTTGAGAAGAAGATATATTGATAGTGTAAAAAATAATTTTAGAGCTCAATTAGAAACGGTAGAGCCAAAAAAAAGAAATTAAAGGGTGATAAATTTGTCAGTTACAGTTGAGAAGTTAATAAAAGATTTTGACTTGGAAATATTATCTGAGGGAGAAAAGGGTATTGAGATACTTGTAAATGATATAAATAGACCAGGATTACAATTAACAGGTTTTTATAATTACTTTGCTCCAGAAAGAATTCAAGTTATAGGAAAAGCTGAGTGGAGCTTTTTAGAAACTATGGGAATAGAATTAAGAAAAAAAAGAATAGATAAATATTTTAGCTTTAACTTAAAATGTTTAATTATTACAAGAGATTTAGAACCTCAAGAAGAACTAGTAAAAGCTGCTTTGAAAAATAAGGTTTGGTTACTTAGAACCAATTTAGTTACTACAAAATTTATGAGTAAATTGACTATTTATCTAGCAGATAAATTAGCTCCTGAAACAAGGCTTCATGGCGTTTTAGTTGATGTTTATGGAATAGGAATATTAATAACTGGAGAAAGTGGAATAGGAAAAAGTGAAACTGCTCTTGAATTAATTAAAAGAGGCCATAGATTAGTAACTGATGATGCTGTAGATATAAAAGAAGTTGATGGTGAACTTGTTGGTAAATCTCCTAGAATAACAATAGGTATGCTTGAAGTTAGGGGGATAGGAATTATTGATGTTGCATCATTATATGGTTTAAGCTCTATTCTCCAAGAAAAGGATATACAAATAGTTATGCATTTTGAACATTGGAAAGACGATGGAGATTACGATAGATTAGGGTTAAATGATGATCGTCAAGATATATTAGGCGTTAAGGTTAAAAAATTAAGAGTTCCAGTTAGACCAGGTAGAAATATTGCAGTAATTATAGAAGCTGCTGCAGTTAATTATAGACATTCTCTTATGTCTGATGTTACTCCAGTAGATATAATTGAAAGAAGAATGGATAAAATAATAGAGTAATAAAAATATTTAAAATATAGGGAGGCTAATATGGGCAAGTGTGAAAAAGAGAATAATCCTTGGCTAAAATATCAAGGAGAAAAGAGAGAAGAACTATTTGATTTCTGTAAGGGATATATTGATTATATGTCTATATGTAAAACTGAAAGAGAATGCGTTTTAACTAGTATTGAAATGGCAGAAGCTTTTGGTTTTAGAAATTTAGAGGAAATTATAGAAAACAAAGAAAGTTTAAAGCAAGGAGATAAGGTTTATTTAAATAATAAAGATAAAACTTTAGCTTTATTTATAATTGGTGAAGAGCCAATGGAAAAGGGTTTAAGAATCCTTGGTGCACATATTGACTCTCCTAGACTAGATTTAAAACAAAATCCATTATATGAAGATACTAACTTAGCAATGATGGAAACTCATTACTATGGTGGAGTTAAAAAATATCAATGGGTTACACTTCCTTTAGCTCTACATGGAGTTGTAGTTAAAAAAGATGGGACTAAGATAGATGTAGTAATTGGAGAAGATGATAATGATCCAGTTGTAGGTGTTTCAGATTTATTAATACATTTATCACAGGATCAACTTCAAAAAAAGGCTAATGTAGTAATTGAAGGTGAAGATTTAAACATATTAGTTGGAAGTATTCCATTAGAAGGACATGAAAAGGATGCTGTTAAAGCTAATATATTAAATATATTAAAAGAAAAATATGATTTTGAAGAAGAAGATTTTATTTCTGCAGAAATAGAAGTAGTACCAGCAGGAAGAGCTAGAGAATACGGATTAGATAGAAGCATGATAATGGCTTATGGTCAAGATGATAGAGTATGTGCTTATACGTCATTAATGGCTATGCTAGATGTTGATAATACTAAATATACTAGCGTATTACTATTAGTTGATAAAGAAGAAGTTGGTAGTAATGGTGCTACAGGAATGCATTCAAAATTCTTTGAAAATGCTGTAGCAGAAGTTATGGATAGACTTGGTGAATATTCAAGTTTAAAATTAAGAAGAACTTTATCAAACTCTAAAATGCTTTCTTCAGACGTTAGCGCTGCTTTTGATCCAAACTATCCATCTGTAATGGAAAAGAAAAATTCAGCTTACTTTGGTAAGGGAATAGTATTTAATAAGTATACAGGTGCTAGAGGAAAATCAGGATGTAATGATGCTAATCCAGAATATATAGCATGGCTTAGAAATATTATGAATAAAAATGATGTAGTATATCAAACAGCTGAGCTTGGAAAAGTTGATCAAGGTGGTGGTGGTACTATAGCTTATATATTAGCAGAGTATAATATGGAAGTTATAGATTGTGGGGTAGCTCTACAAAACATGCATGCTCCTTGGGAAATAGCAAGTAAACTAGATATTTATGAAACAATGAGAGGCTATAAAGCTTTCTTAGAAGAAGAAAGTAATTAATATAAAATATCGAAGGATATAAATATTATAGGACTATGATTTTTAAAGAGAAAAGTCTAAGGATTATAATATTTATATCCTTCTTTTTTCATATATTCACATATATTTATTATGTGAATATAATATATGGAAGTTAGGAGGGAGTACTATGAAAATTGATTGGTCAAGATTTAAAAATTATGGACTATGGGTATCTATTTTGGCATTAATACCAATGATTTTAAGTGCTTTTGGAGTAAAAGTAGTGCCAGAAGAATATGAATCTATTATGAATACTGTATTATCTATATTAGTTGCACTAGGAATAATAAGTAACCCAACTACTGAATCTAAATGGTATATAGATGATAAAAATAATACAAATAATATAGACAATAAGTAAAATTAAAATTCTGGGATATTACTACTTTTTGGTAATATCCCTATATTATTATTTATAAAAATATATTATTATTAAGTAAAATAGAAGAATAAAAGTGAGAGTAGTTATGAGAATTGGAGAGTTTAGCAAAAAAAATAATATAAGTATTGAAACTGTAAGACATTATATTGATTTAGAACTAATAATTCCATATAAAAAAGGTGGTCAATATGATTTTGATGAAAATAGCCAAAAAAGTTTAAATAAAGTTTTAGAATTAAAATCTTATGGTTTTACATTAAATGAGATAAAGTCCATACTAATTTATGAATCCCTTGGTAAGTTTACTTTAGAAGATAGTAATTTATTAAAGGATGTTTTTAAATTAAAGGAGAAGGAAATAAGTAGAAGAATTCAAGAACTATTAAGCATGGAAGAAAAATTAAAATACAAAATAAAAGAAATAACAACAAAGGAAGAAAAATCTGCTATTAATATAGGGATTGATATTAATAGTTTAAAATACCTTTCATGTATTTATTGTGGAGGAGACTTATATTTAGAGGAAGGAAATATTAAGAATAATAAAATTGTAGATGGCAGGTTAAGATGTAAATGTAAAAGAGAATATAATATAGAATCTGGAATTTTAATTGTTGAAAACAATAAAGTTAATAATGACAATAGTAATGAAAATATTATGGAAGATTACTTAAGAGAAACAGATATTAATCACATTTCAAGCTTAAAAAAAGGTTTGGATTGGGGATATTCTAATTTAGAAAAAATAGATTTAGATAACAAAGTACTATTAGAAATTGGAAGTGGACTTGGGTTTGCCCTAAGGAATATATATAATATTTTGGATAATAGTATTTATATAGCTATAGATAATGATATAAACAAACATATTTATTTAAAATCTTTACTTGAAAATAGTAATTTAAATAATAATGTTATGCTAATTTGTACAGATTTTAAGAAAATACCTATAAAAGAGGAAGTTATAGATATATTTTTAGATTGTAGTGGCAGTAGTAACTATTGGTTTGAAAAAAATGATTTTTCCATAAGAGATATATTAAAATACTTAAATAAAGACGCATATCTATTATTATCATATATTATATTTAAGAAAATTAGCCTAAATAATTTTATAAAGATAGAAAATAGAAAGAACTTCAATATAAAGTATGTAAAAGAGGACATAAAGAAGAATAAGTTTAATACAATAGATGAACTCTCTACAGAGTGTTTAAATAAGCCAAGTCTTTATGAAGATTATTTTAAAGAAGGGGAAGAAGTTTATATTTATATGTATTTTGGTAAAAGGTAGGGTTAACCCTACC
>NZ_JABUTB010000047.1:14814-28889 GCF_021443865.1 Clostridium sp. | reverse complement strand
TTCTCTAACTTCTTCTACAGTTTTTCCAGTCATAGTAGCTATCTCTTCATCTTTAAATCTACTATTTTTTTCTAATACTTCTAAAATTTCATCCATTTTATATACCTCCCTAAAAATAAAAAAAGTCCCCCATCCCAAAAAAGGGACGAAGGACATTGCTTCCGCGGTACCACCCTAATAAGTAATATTTACTCACTCATTATGAATATATTTATATTCAATTCTCTATAACGGGAGAAAGCCGTCAATATCTAATTAAGAAATATATTCTTATTTTTCAATATGAGATTCAAAGGCTGCTTTATTTAACATACCATACTAAACTCTCACCTAACTTTAGCTCTCTTTAATGTTTAGTTAAACTACTCTTCCTTATCACTATCTTTTAAATATTACTTTTTTATATTATAATAATAAATTTATAATTTTTCAATAGATTTTATACGGAAAACCTAGATAAATTTAATATAAATTTTTAAATTACTATTATACAACTTCTCCTATTAATGAGAATGGTTGAGCTCTAAGTATTTTAACATTTACTAAGTCTCCAATATTAACATTTTCACCAGAGAAATTAACTAGTTTTCCATTTCTTGTTCTTCCAGTGAATTTGCTTTCATCATTTTTGCTTGGACCTTCAACTAAAACTTCTACTATCTTATCCTCAAAAGCTTTATTTTTACTAATAACACTTTCATTAACAGCCTTTACTAATCTATCAAATCTATGATGTTTATCTTCATCTTTAACTTGGTTTAACATCATATCAGCTGGTGTATTATTTCTTCTAGAATAAATAAATGTGAAGGCTGAATCATATTGAACTTTATTTACTAAATCTAATGTATCTAAGAAATCTTCTTCAGTTTCTCCAGGGAATCCTACAATAATATCAGTTGTTATAGCTACATCTGGAATTTCCTTTTTAATTAAGTCAACTAATTCTAAATAAGATTCCTTAGTATAATTTCTATTCATCTTCTTAAGAATTTTACTTGATCCACTTTGAACAGGTAAATGTATTTGCTCACATAATTTATCACATTCTTTTATAGCTAATATAACATCTTTAGTTAGATCCTTTGGATGTGGTGACATAAATCTAACTCTTTCTAAGCCATCTATTTCATTTATCTTTCTTAAAAGCTTAGCGAAATCTATATCTTCTTCTAAGCCTTTACCATAAGAGTTAACATTTTGTCCTAAAAGTGTAATTTCTTTATAACCTTTTGATACTAAATCTTTAATTTCATTTATAATATCTTCTGATTTTCTACTTCTTTCTCTACCCCTTACATAAGGAACTATACAATATGTACAGAAATTGTTACATCCATACATTATAGTTACAAAGGCTTTAACAGAACTTTCCCTATCTATTGGTACTCCTTCTATAATCTCTTCTTCTTTATTAAATATTTCTCTAACTTGAACACCTTCAGTTTTTACTCTATTTAAGTATTCTGGAAACTTATAAGCATTATGTGTACCGAATATTATGTTAACATGAGAAAATTTCTTTAAAATCTTATCTGCCATTCCTTCTTGTTGCATCATGCAACCACAAATAGCAATTATTAAATCAGGATTTTCTTTTTTCAAGTGTTTTAATTCACCTAAGTTCCCAAACACCTTATTTTCTGCATTTTCTCTAACACAACAAGTATTATATATAATAATTCCAGCTTCCTTTAAATTATCTGTTTTACTATAACCAATACTTTTAAGCATTCCAGATAATTTTTCAGAATCTTCCTCGTTCATTTGACATCCCCATGTCTCAATATAATACTTTAAATCCTTTATTTCTTCCTTCATAAGTATTCTCCTTTATAGAATTATATTTTCTCCAGTAACATTATAATAAAAATACTTGCTTTTTTAAATAGGTATAATAAAATTTGATAATAGTTTACATTTTTAAACTTTTCTTTCCCAAACAAGAATTTTATTAACTTCCTTAAAGCCTACCCTTTTATATAAATTTATAGCTTTTAAATTAGTTGAATCTACTCTTATGAATAATTCATCTATGCCATAATTTTTAGCAGCATAAATTATTTTGTTTAGAAATATCTTACTTAAGCCCTTACCCCTATACTTAGAAACTATACCGAAATTAACGATTGTGTACATATTTCTATTAAATATAATTTGACCATATCCAATATAGTCATTATTAATCATTCCAAAAAAGCAGAGATCTTGTATATAATAATCTTGAGTCATATCAGCATAAATATCATCTACATTTAGTGGTTTTCTATCTAATTGAGCAAAAATATCATTTTGTATATTACAACGTAGAATTTCATCCTTACTTGCATTTAAGTTTCTAATAGAAACATCAGCATAATTATTATTATTCATATTATATTTAAAATTATTTTGTTTTTCATTTTCTAATTGTATATGCAATACGTTATAGTCATAATTAGTAATATTCATTTTTAATAATAAGGTGTAATTTTCTTTGCTAAATCCTAATTTGTCTAATAATATATTTGTTCTTAGGGAATCTATTTCTTCATAGGAAAGAATATTCTTATCAAAATATGATAAAGTTGAATAATTAATTAAATCTTTAAAATCAGCATCTATATATAATGCCCATACTTTTATATATTGTCCATATCCACCTTCATACCATATATATCCTATATAATTATCATCTACTTTTATAAGCTTAATAAACTTTCTATAAATATATTTAATTAAAAAATTCTGTTCTTCATAGCATCTAAAGAAATCTTTATTATAACTATCTTCTTTAAAGTTTTTAGTATAAAGATCTTTAAACACATCCATATTATTAAAAGACAATTTTTCCAACATTACCATATTACCCCTTTTAATCACTATATAATAAGTATATTTCTAATTAGATACTTTGGTCAATATAATAATAAAAATAAAAAAGGTCACATATAAAGTTATATGTGACCTAAAAATATTATTCTGCGTCTCTAATACTAAGTGCAATTTTCTTATTTTCTGCATCAACAGATAGAATTATAGCTTTTACTTCATCGCCTATAGTTAATACATCAGCTGGATTGTTTATTCTTTCATTACTTATCTTAGAAATATGGACTAATCCATCTACTCCTGGTTCTAATTCTACAAAAGCACCAAAGTCACTAATTCTAACAACTTTTCCTAATACAGCAGAACCTTCTGGGTATTTTTCTTCAATATTGCTCCATGGTTCTGGAGTTAAAGCTTTAATACTTAAAGAAATTCTATTATTTTCTCTATCAGCTTCAATAATCTTTACATCAACTATTTGACCTTTTTTAAGTACGCTTTCAGCTGACTTAACATGATTCCATGATATTTGTGATAAATGAATTAATCCATCTACTCCATTTATATCAGCAAATGCTCCAAAGTTAGTGAATCTCTTAATTTCTGCTTTTACTACTTCGCCAACTTTAATATTTTCCCAAGCTGCATCCTCTACAACTTTTTTAGCTTCTTCAAGAATTACTCTTCTTGATGCAACTATTTTTAATGGATTTCCTAGCGCAAAATCAATTAATCTAACTTCTAATTCAGTACCTACTAAATTGCTTCTATCATTAGAAAATCTAATATCTACTTGTGATGAAGGAACAAAAATTCTTACTCCATCATAGTAACCTATTAATCCTTTTTCTATAGCATCTTTGATTTTAATCTTAAAGTTTTCTTTGTTGTTAAACTTATTTTCTAAATCCCTTAAAGTTTCTTTTTTCTCATATTCAAGTCTTGAAAGAACTACATTACCATCTTCATTTTTTAATTTTATAACTTTAGCAGTTATTTCATCTCCTACCTTTATTTTTTCAAGGTATGATTCTAAATTTTCTTCAGATGTTAATTCTTTAAAAGGTATTACTCCGTCAGATTTATATCCAACTAAAGAAATTGTAATTTCATCTCTTCCTATAGATAAAACTTCACCTTTTATTTCATCACCAATTCTAAATCTTCTATCCATTTCGTCCATTAGCTTTAATTGATCTTCCATTTAGTTTTTTCCCTCCATAATATCAATTACTTCTTTAATTATCCAGTCAGGAGTAGATGCACCTGCAGTAATCCCAACTTTTTTACCTCTATTTTCTTTAATAAATTCATTTGTAAGTTCTTTAGAATTTTCAATATGAATTGTATTAGGGCAATTTGCCTTTGATATTTGATAAAGCTTAGTAGTATTAGAGCTATTTCTACCTCCAATTACAATCATAGTCTCTACATCTTTAGATAATTCATTAGCACTCTTTTGTCTTACTTCTGTAGCAGAACAAATAGTGTTAAATGCTAATAATTCTTTAGTGTTAGACGATAAATTACTTACTGTATTTTTCCATGTTTCTTCTTTTTCTGTAGTTTGAGATACAACACATATCTTCTTTGGTAATTTTTCGTTAAAAGTACCATCTTTAGTAATAATAGCACTATTATTACACCATCCATTAATCCCAATGATTTCTGGATGTTTGTCATCACCAAGTATTACTATATTATATCCAAGATCTGAGTACTTATTAACTTTCTTGTGTATATTAGTAACATAAGGACATGTTGCATTTACAACTTCTAATCCTCTTGCTTCAAGGTTTTCAGTAACTTCCTTAGATACTCCATGAGACCTAATTACTATTACATCACCTTCATTTAATTGGTCAATATCATTATAGTCAATTGCATAAATATCATTTTCTTCTAAATACATAACAACATCATTATTATGTATTAAAGGTCCTAATGTATAAATCTTCTTATCGTATTGTTTCTTTACTTTTAGAGCCTCTTCAACAGCTCTTTGTACTCCAAAACAAAATCCAGCATTTTCTGCTAAAATAACTTTACTCATATCAATTCTCCTAAGATTATATTTTTATTTTTTTATACTTAGGGATATCTTTTCAACAACTTCCTCAATTGAAAGATTTGTTGTATCTATTTCAATAGCATCTTCAGCCTTTTTTAACGGGTCAATTTCTCTATGGCTATCAATATAATCCCTTTTTATTATATCTTCTAATATAGTAGAATAATCTACTGATAACCCTCTATTTTTTAATTCTTTATATCTTCTTTCAGCTCTAGCTTCTGGAGTTGCAGTTAGGAAAAACTTAAACTTTGAATCTTTTAATACCACAGTACCAATATCTCTTCCATCCATTATAACATCAAATTTCTTTGACATCTCTCTTTGAAGTTTTACTAATTTACTTCTTACTTCTTTTATTGATGCATATTTAGAAACAATACCACTAATTTCTGGCATAGTAATCTTTTCTTGAATATTTTCTCCATTTAAAATTAAATCATCATTTTCAAATTTCATATCAAAAGAATCTATTATTTCACATAATGCATCAACATCAGTATCCCCTATGTTTCTTTCTTTAGCTACTAAAGCTACAGCTCTGTACATTGCTCCTGTATTTATATACATTAAATCAAAATTCTTGGCAACTAATTTTGCAATTGTACTTTTACCAGCTCCAGCTGGTCCATCTATAGCAACTGATAATCTCAAAATAGTATTCCACCTTTCGTCTTTGAAAAACATTTTCATATCAATTANATATTATTATTATATATTTTTAACAAGTATATTATATATTGCTTCCAGCTAAATAACCAGTAGATAATGCAATTTGAACATTGTATCCTCCTGTGAAAGCATCCACATCTATAACTTCTCCAGCAAAGGATAAATTATTTATTAATTTAGATTTCATTGTAGATGGATCTATTTCTAAAGTATCTACTCCACCTGAAGTTACTATTGCTTCTTCTATTGGTCTTAAGCCTTTTATAGATAACTTTAGGCCTTTAATTAAGTTAACTAAATTTTTTCTTTCCTCTTTAGTTATTTCATTAACCTTCTTATTTTCTTCAATACTAGATAAGGAAATAACTATAGGTATTAATTTTTGCGGAAGTAGCTCATCTAAAGAATTTTTAAAATCTTTATTTATATACTTCTTAAAGTCCTTTTGTACTCTCTTATCCAATTCATCATAAGTAAGAGCAGGTTTTAAATCTATATTTAAATAATAGCTTTTATCCTGTTCAATATATCTTGAAGCCTTTAAAATAATTGGTCCTGATAAACCATAACTGGTAAATAGCATCTCACCTTGATTTTTATATATAGGTTTTTTTGAGGTACCATTATATAGAGATATTTCTATATTTTTAAGAGTTAAACCAGTTAAGTCTTTTATACATTTATCCTTTAATTCAATTGGAACTAATGATGGTTTTAAATCTATTATATTATGTCCAAGAGATTTTGAAAACTTTATTCCATCACCACGAGATCCAGTTAAAGGATAGGAAACTCCACCAGTTGCAATAATAAAATGATCTCCATTTATGTAGTATTCATTATTAATTTCTACAGCTTCTATTGTATTATTACTAAATTTAACATTAGTAACAAGACTATTCAACTTTAGATCTATATTATTTTTATTTATTTCTTTCATTAATCCTTTTATTATATCTGAAGATTTATCTGAAGCAGGAAAAATCCTACCCCCTCTTTCATTTTTTAGCTTTATTCCCTGAGATTCAAAAAAGCTTATGGTATCTTCATTTGTATAAGAATATAATGCACTATATAAAAAGTGAGGATTTCCTGGAATAAAGTCAAAAAACTCTGATATATCCTTACTATTTGTTACATTACATCTACCTTTTCCTGTAATGAATAGCTTTTTACCGACCTTTTCATTTCCATCAAGTAAAATAACCTTATTATTTTTTGAGGCTGTTATAGCCGCCATCATCCCTGCTGGGCCTGCTCCTATTACTATAACTTTTTTCATTACAATCCTCCAAGCGTTAATTTGTCTTAATAAATATATCATTTAAAATTATTAAATTCAACTTTTATAAATGAAAAAACGACCAAATAATGGTCGTCATTATAAAATATCATATTTAATCATCAGCAACATTTTTGTTATTATAAGAATAAACATTATATTCTTTCCAAATTTCTTCCAGATTATTAAAAGTAGTAGTAATACTTTGTTTTTCTCTCATACCTACAGCTATTATTAATGCATTAATAACAGATAATGGTGCAACTAAAGAATCAACAAAGGAAGCCATATTACTCTGTGCTATTAATGAATAGTCTGCTTTGGCAGCTAAAGGAGATAAAAGACTATCTGTTATAGCTACAACATTAGCACCTCTATCTTGAGCAAAAGCTAAAGCATCAATTGTTCTTGAAGCATATCTTGGGAAACCTATTCCTATAACTAAATCTCCCTCTTCTAAATTAATCATTTGTTCAAAAATATCTGATATTCCATTTCCAACAGTTCTTACATTTTGTAAAATTATATTAAGATAAAAACCTAAGAATTCTGCTAAAGCTGTAGAGCTTCTAAGCCCAATTATATATATTCTTTTTGCTTCGAATATTTTTTTTACAACTTCTTCAAAGGTATTATAATTAATTTTTTCTAAGGTAGCTCTTATATTTTCCATATCAGCTTTAAGAACTCCTTTAAGAGCGTATCCTTCACTTATATAGTCATTTGATAACTCTAATCTTTGTACTGTAGTAAGTTTATTTTTTATAAGTTCTTGTAAAGCCTTTTGAAGCTTAGGGTATCCTGAAAAACCAAGTTCATTTGCAAATCTAACTACTGTTGATTCTGAAACGCCTACAGATACACCAAGTTTAGCCGCAGTCATAAAAGCTGCTTTATCATAGCTTTTTAAAATATATTCAGCAATTAATTTTTGTCCTTTACTCAATCTTGGGAACCTTGATTGTATTAATCGCATCAAATCTTTTGAGTTGTCATTAAGATTAGTATCCATCCGTATCCCTTCTTTTCAATAAAACTAAAAGTTGTTAATTATATATTAGCATTTTTTGAATAACTCATCAATAATTATTTCATTTTGTTATATATTTACTATAAAAACTTCCTTTATATTTTTAAGTTGTCAATTTTATTTTTTCTCAACTATAACTAATAAAGGTGAGACATTCTGCCTATTTAAATAAGATTGAATCATTACTCCAAACTTATTTTTTGGTAGATCCTTAAGATAATCTAAAATGCAAGTTTCTTCTATTTTACCTTCATCATGACCTCTATAAATGCAAATTGTCATTATTCCACCACTGTTTAATAAATCTAACCCAGCTTTAATACTTTCTAATGAAGTTTCATGTAAAGTTGTTATTTCTTTATTTCCACCTGGAAGAAATCCTAAATTATACATAATACAATCAACTGGTTCATTTACATAGTTTTTTAATAAATGATGTGAATCGTTTATTATATTAACATTCTCTTTATTATTCTTTATATAATTTTCACAAGCCTCCTTTTGAATATCAAAGGAATAAACCTTATGAAATAAAGATGCTAAGAAATCAGTATCAAATCCGTTTCCTAAAGTTCCATCTATTGCAACATTTTTATTCTCAACAAAATCTTTAATTATATAATGTGATAAGTCACTAATATTACCTACATATTTAAACATACTGCACCTCTACAATGAATTTAAGTATTTCAATTCATTTTCTGTTAAATATCTCCATTCACCCTTTTTTAAATAACCTAATTTAAGGTCTCCAATAGATATTCTGTTTAAGGAAATTACAGGGTGATTAAGTGCTTCACACATTTTTCTTATTTGCCTATTCTTACCTTCATGGATTGTAATTTCTACTAAGGTATTAATAGAATTATTTTTGCACTTTTCCTTATCTATAACCTCTATTTTTGCTTTTGCAGTAACATATCCACCAATGTCTATACCATTTTCAAATCTATTAAGTTCCTCTTTACTAAATTCACCTTTGCATAATACTATGTACTTCTTCCCCATTTTAACTCTTGGATGAATTATTTTATTATATATATCACCATCATTAGTTAATAGGATTAATCCAGAACTATCATAGTCTAGTCTGCCTATTGGATAAATTCTTTCATCCACTTTAACTAAATCTAAAATAGTTTTTCTTCCTTTTTCATCTTTAACAGAAGTAATATATCCTTCAGGTTTATTAAGCATAATATAAAGCTTCTTTTCTTCTGGCTTAATTATTTTACCCTCATAAGAAACTATGTCTACTTCTGAATTTATTTTAACTCCTAGTTCATTAACTAGCTTATTATTAACTTTAACATTTCCACTAAGTATGATTTCTTCACACTTTCTCCTAGATGCTACCCCACATCTAGCCATATATTTTTGTAATCTTTCTTCCATATTAATCACTCCGATTTTTTAATAAACACTTAATATAGTACTCTAGTATGATGTTTTGTGCAATAAATTTGTTCATATAAAAAGAGCTGCATAGAACAGCTCTAAAAGAAAAGGATTGAATTATTAATACATAATTATTAGTTTATATCTAAAACTATTTTAAGTTAAGCAATAACTCATCTAAGCTATTTTTTAAATTAACAGCTTTTTCCACCGGAAGTTTAATGCTACATAATACTTTATTAGGAATATTTACAGCTTTTTCTTTAAGAGAATAACCCTTCTCAGTTAGTTCAGCTATAACAACTCTATCATCACTTTGATCTCTATACCTTTTTACAAGCTCCATAGCCTCTAGTTTTTTTAATAAAGGAGTTAAAGTTCCTGAATCTAGGTGTAGCCTGTTTCCAATATGCTTTACGCTTGCTTTATTTTCTTCCCATAATACAAGCATTACTATATATTGAGTATAGGTTAAGTTCAATTCATCCAATAAAGGCTTATATAATTTAATTATTTCTCTTGATAAAGCGTACAAAGAGAAACATAATTGGTTATCTAATTTTAGACCACTATATTCATTCATATTTTTCACCTACAATATAAGTATCAAATTTAATTTTACTAAATTAAATTGATTTTACATTTTAAAATTATTTATGTCAATATATATTTTACTTTATAGCATTTTATCTATGTCTTCTTTTATCTTTAAAGGGGATGTAGTTGGTGAATATCTTTTTACTACATTTCCATTCCTATCAATTAAGAATTTTGTGAAATTCCATTTAATATCTTTAGTAAGTATTCCCTTTTCTTGATCTTTTAAGTATTTATATATTGGGTGAGCATTACTTCCATTAACTTCTATCTTTTCAAACATATCAAATGTAACACCGTAATTAATTTGGCAGAAGTTTTTAACATCCTTATTATCACCAGGTTCTTGATTTAGAAATTGATTGCAAGGAAACCCTAAGACTTGTAATCCTGAATCCTTATACTCTTTATATAAATCTTCAAGCTCCTTTAATTGAGGAGTAAAACCACATTTACTTGCAGTATTAACAACTAAAACAACCTTACCTGAGTAATCACTCATTAATTTTTCCTTTCCATCTATATCTTTGGCAGAATAATCATAAAAACTCATTTAACTTTCCTCCATTTATATATTTATTAAAATTAAATTGTATGCAACTAATTTTAGTTTATATCTTTTAAATATTTTAGTCAACTACAGTAAGTAAATAATCATCTAATATATATTTAAATATTTTTATAAGGAATTTTATGGAGTATAATTAAATCATACTATATTTATAATTTTAATAAGGTGAGTTTTTATATGGATAATATTGAAATATTAAATTCTTTAAAGAACAGATATTCTTGTAAAGAATTTGATAAAAATAAGAAAATTAAAGATGAAGATTTAAAATTAATACTTGAAAGTGGTAGATTATCACCTAGTTCAATTGGAATAGAACCTTGGAAGTTTTTAGTTGTAACTAATGAGGAATTAAAAAATGAATTAGCTACTGTAGCCTTAGGTGGAAAGAAGCAAATTCCTACTTGTAGTCATTTATTAATTATATTAAATAGGACTGCAAATGATTTAAAGGCAGATTCTGAATATTTAAATAAGTTATTTTATGAAGATAAACACTTACCAAAAGAAATGGCAGAAAATCTATTAAGGGCTATAAAAAGTGTAAATGATAATAGATATAAGAATGATGCTAATGAAATGAAACATTATTCAAGAGAACAAGCATTTATAGCTTTTGGAACTATGATAACTACTTCTGCTTTACTTGGAATAGATTTATGTCCAATAGGTGGTTATGATTCTGAAGCAGTAACAAAAATTTTAAGTGATAGAAATCTTTTAGATGTTAATCACTTTAATATAGCTTGTATGCTAACATTAGGATATAGAAATGATACTCCTATCCCTAAAACAAGAAGGAGCTTTAATGATGTAGTTGAATTTGTTAAATAATATTAATTTTTTATTTACTTATATAAATGCTAGTAGATTTTTATACCTACTAGCATTTATTGATTATATATTAAATTCTATCATATTATTATTTAAAACAACTTTTTTACCATTTATAAATATACTCTTCTCTTCTTTTAAGTTATTTAATATGAATTTAACTTTAGAATATTTATTAATATAATTATTTTTACTAACTGTAAAGTATATATTTATAGTATCCTTATTTGAAACCTTTATATCATATTGGTTATATACTCCTTCTTTATATTCAAAACTTTCACCATCATCATTATAATGGGTATAACTAAAGTCTTTGCCCTCTTCTCCTAAGTATATATTTAGAGTTAGTTCATCATTATTTACTTCACCTATATAATTCTGATTAACCCCCATTGGAATAATTGAAGATTCTTTTATAAATATAGGACAAATATCTATAGGAGAATTTTTGATTATATATTGCCCTCCATTATAATTCTCACCTGTCCAATAGTCTATCCAATTATTTCCCTTTGGAAGATAAACAAGTTTTTGTCTCATTCCTTGCTCCAATACCGGTGAAACTAAGATACTATCTCCACAAAGGAATTGGTCATTTATTTCATAAGTATTATTATCATATTGATATTCAAATAGAAGAGGCCTAATAATTGGTGCACCTGTGCTTTCACTCTTCCACATTAAATTATACAAATATGGAATTAATTTATATCTAAGATTTATATATTTCTTATTAATTTCTTCTGTTTCTTTATTAAAGGCCCAAGGTTCCTGTTCTCTAGTACCCATTGCTGAATGATTTCTAAATAAAGGAGTAAAGGTACCAACTTGAACCCATCTAGATAATAGTTCTCCAGTACAATCATGTCCAAAGCCTCCTACATCTGTTCCGCAAAAGACCATTCCACTTAAACCTAAATTCATTAGCATAGGAATTGACATTCTTAAATGTTCCCAAGTACTTTGATTATCTCCAGTCCATATAGTTGAATATTTTTGAGTTCCAGAATAACAAGCTCTAGTAATTACAAAAGGTCTTTTATTTGTAGCTTCCTTTATTCCTTCATAAGTAGCTTTACACATCATATGTCCATATACATTATGAACTTCTTTATGTGTAACTTCTAACCCATCTTCATTAAAAGTCACATCATTAGGTAAAGGACCATTAAAGCTAGCAGGCTCATTCATATCATTCCATATACCTGATACACCAGTATCAATCATAATTTTTTGATTATCAGACCACCATTTTCTTGTTCTTGAATTCATAAAATCAGGATATACTGAATCCCCAGGCCAAACTCTATTTTTATATACTATTCCATCCTTATCTTTTGCAAAATAATCATTTTTAATTCCTTGAGAATATATACTATAATCTTTATCTATCTTTACGCCAGGATCTATAATAGTAACTACCTTAAACCCCAATTTATTAAGTTCATCTATAAATACATTAGGGTTTTCAAAGGTTTTATTATCCCAAGTAAATACTCTAAAATCATCCATGTAATCTATATCTAAATATAGTGTGTCACATGGAATACCTTTTTCTCTAAATGCTTTTGCTATTTCTAGAACTCTTTCTTTAGGGGTGTATGACCATCTACATTGTTGGTAACCTAATGTCCACATTTGAGGAAGAGGAGTTTTTCCTGTTAAGTTTGTATATTCATATACTACATCTTTAACCTCTGGGCCATATATAAAGTAATAATCAATATTTCCATCTACTGCTGAAAAATAATAGTACTTAGAATTTTCTTTTCCCATATCAAAATGAGTTTCAAAGTGATTATCAAAAAAGATACCAAAGGCATTATTATCCTTTAAAGAAATTAAAAATGGAATTGATTTATATAATTGCTCAAAAGTTTCACCATGAGGACTTGGATCGTCTGTATTCCAATTTTTATAATGATATCCCTTTTTGTTTAAAGAGCCTGTTCTTTCACCAAGCCCATAAAAATACATATTATCTTCCATAATCTTTGGAACAAAAATTTTATAATCTTGATGTCCATTAAGATTATGGCCTTCCTCTTCTGCTAAAAATAAATTGTTTCCATGCCTTACAAAGGGTTCTCTTTTACCATCATAATCTCTACATAATATATTTCTATCTTTATCATAAATATTGACTATAAAATTATCTTTTATCTCTAGTATTAATTTCTTTGTTTTTAAAATAATACTGCTTTCTTCTTCTTCAATAGAAAAGTCTACATTGGTATAATTAATTTCCTCTACTGCTTTTGAGTTTCTTTCTTTTCTGTAAACAGGAATAAAGAAATTAATTACTCCTTCATTAATAATACTGATAGTAGCTTTAATTTTGTCATAATCTATTGTAATTACATTTTTATTTACACTATACCCTTTTAATTTTCCAAACATTTTATCACCTCTATAATCAAATAAATAACTTACTGTTAATAAATATATTATAAAATAAAAATAATTGTATTTCTTGGATTATTACGGCAAATAATATAATAAAATTGCTGTTTTAATATATTAGTATTTTTTTAATATCTATTTACCTAATAATGCTAAAAGGTCTTAAGAAATATTAATACTTAAGGCCTTTTAGCATTATTTCAATAAATCTTTTATGATATCTTTTGTTACCTTTTTTATTTTTTCATTATTTATGTTGCATATCTTATTTTTATATCTACTATTTAAATAAGTAATGTAATTTAAATTGTCATTAATGGCTGAACAGATTAAAAATATTATTACAGGGGTTAATTTAGGGATTTTCCATATAAAACTCCTTTTAATCATTAATAATATATTA
>NZ_JABUTB010000047.1:0-14780 GCF_021443865.1 Clostridium sp. | reverse complement strand
TTTTCTAATAAATCTTTATTATTTTTTATTTACATAAGATTATAATTGTAGAAATAACTATAAAATTAATATAAAATAGGTAGGTAAGTTACTTTGGGAGGAATTCATATGAAAAATATTTCGAAAAAGCTAATATATAATAATTGGCTTTTTATATTAATGGTTTTAATAATACAAGGTAAATCAATGTTATTGCTATCCATGCTAAGAACTGATGATTCATCAAGTATTAATTTGGCTACAATGTATTTTGGCGTTCCAGCCATTTGGGCACATTTAGCAATTATTATTTTAATTTTAAGTATTATTTATCTATTTAAATATAAAGGGAAAATAAAAGCAGCCTTAACTATAGATATTGTTATATCTATTTTATTTTTGTTAGATATATGGTATTACAGAGCAAATGGTACTTTCTTATCAATAAGGCATTTAATTCATCCAGAAATATTTAATCCAATAGGAAAAAGTTTATTAAATTTTAGAAGTGTAGATTTATTATTCTTTGTAGATTTTGTGTTTTTATTTATTTTATTTAGATTTAATAAAATAAAAATTTATAGAGATAATTCAAGCTTAGTATTTAGAATAATAAAAGCTTTAACAATATTTATAGTAAGTGGAATTATAATTTACTTTTCTCATTATTTTATAGATATTAAAGGCGCTATACAAGGACAATCATTTTTAAGATTATCTTGGGCACCCTACCAAACTTTTAGTGATATGAGTCCACTAGGATATCATGGATATGATTTATTTTATTATACAAGCCTAAATAAAGAATTAACCTCTTCTGCAGTAGAAGAAATAGATAATTGGTTTAAAAATAATAATGAAAATGTAATAGATAATGAATATGCTGGCTATTTAGAAGGAAAAAATTTAATAGCTATACAAGTGGAATCCTTAGAAAACTTTGTTATAAATCAAAAAGTTAATGGACAAGAAATAACACCAACATTAAATAAGCTATTATCAAATAGTTTATATTTTAATAATATATATGAACAAAATAATTCTGGTACAAGTTCTGATGCAGACTTAATGGTTAATACTTCTATGTTCCCTGTTAGAACTAATAGTACCTTTCCAACATACCCATGGAATACATATAATACTCTTCAAATGCTTTTAAATGGTGAAGGTTACACTACAATTTCAACACATGCAGAACTATCTGGAAACTGGAATTGGGCTGAACCACATAAAGCCTTTGAAGCAGACAAGCTTTGGGATATAAAAGATTTTAATATAGATGAAGTTATAGGACCAGGATTATCAGATGAATCCTATTTAAAACAAATTGCTACTAAGTTAAAGGATGAAAAAGAACCTTACTATACTTTTATAGCTACGTTAACTAGTCATGGACCTTTTGAAATTCCAGATGATAAAAAGCTATTAGACTTACCTAAAGAATTAGATGAAAATATGTTAGTGAGTTATTTTCAAAGTATAAGATATGCAGATGAGGCTATTAAAGTATTCTTAGAAGAACTTGATAAAAATGGTCAGCTAGATAATACAGTTATAATGATTTATGGAGATCATGGTGGAGTTCATAAGTTCTATGAAGATATGATAACAGATGCTCCTTTAGAGGGAGATTGGTGGAAGGATAATAAAAATCAAATTCCCTTTATTATATATAATAAAGATATAGAACCTGCTATAATTTCTAAGGCAGGTGGTCAAGTTGACTTTTTACCTACTATAGCCTATTTATTAGGTATAGATAAAGAAAAATTTGTAGAGACTTCTATGGGGCGTATTTTAGTTAATACTAATAGAAACTCAACTATATTAAATAGTGGTGAAATTATAGGGAATCCCGTAGATGAAAAAGAAAAAACTCTTCTTCAAGATATATTTAAAATAGCAGATAATATTATTGAAGGTGACTATTTTAAGCTTAAGAATAGTTCTTATTAAAAAAAGCCCCAAGCTAAATGCATGGGGCTAATTTTTATTTTAAATACCAATAATCTTTGTTTACTTCCATTAAATCATCTAATACTAATTTAGCCTTTTCTGGATTTACTATAGTTCTATTTAAAGTTAATGCTTGTAATGCCTTTGTATAATCTTTCTCTAGACATGCTTCTACAGTAAGAAGCTCATAAGCATATTGAGATTCCATAAGCCCTTTGTAGAAAGGTTTAATTTCTCCATATGGATATGGATTAGCACCGTCTTTTCCAACGGTTCCTGATACTTCAACTATAGCATCCTTATTAAAGTTAGTAATTATATTATTGTTCCTCTTCATTAATATAAATTCATTATTAAGATCATAAGCTATAGATTCTGCAAGTTCAACCATTAAATTACCAAATACACTATCAGTAATAATTTCAATTTCATCAATTGAATTTGCATTTGTAGCCTTTGAACAAATTTCCCAAATTTCTTTTTCTCTTGAATCTCTAGCTTCATCAGCTCTAGTATAATTAGGATCGCTTTCTTCTACTATTTCATCAGGGAAAAAGTAATATTGTAGATAAGTATTTGGTATATATTCATCAAAGAATTTCATATATTTATTTACTCTTAAGTAAGTATCTAACCAAGATTTTGAACGTTGCTCTGCATTGTAAGGCTTAAAATCTGAATCTCTTAAATAAGTTCTTAACTTATCAAAGTGATTTTCACCATTAATATCCTTAATATCAGTAAACCATCCAAAATGATTTAATCCAAAATAAGTAGCTCTTAAGTTTTCTTGAGGAACTCCTAATATTTTTGCATATGATCTCATTAAAGAATATGGTTGGTCACATAAATTAAGAATTCTATCATCATCTGGGAAAACTTTATCTAAAGCCAATGCTACTATTGCAGCTGGATTTGTATAATTTAATATCCATGTATCCTTTGAATGCTTTCTAACATCCTTAACCATTTGAATCATAGCATCAATAGATCTCATTCCATATGCGAATCCTCCTGGACCACAAGTTTCTTGTCCTACTAATCCATACTTCAAAGGAATTTTCTCATCGAAGCTTCTCATGTCATTTTTTCCTGCACGCATTTGACAGAAAACAAAATCAGTTTTTTCGTATGCCACATCTGAATTTGTGGTAAAAACTACTTCTGTTTCAGGAGAATAAGATTTTAATACTAATCTAATATAATCCTCCATTTTTGATGTTCTTTCGTTATCTATATCATAAAAAATTATCTTTTTTAAAGGAAATCTATCTTTTAGCTTTACCAAACTTCCTATTAATGCGGGAGTTCTTGCACTACCTGCTCCAGTTATTGTAATTATGTTACTACTTCTCATATTATATCCCTCCACTTATGAAAATAATTAACTACATTTTTTCTAATTCTTCGTCTACTGCATTTCTAACAAATTCAACTAAAGGACCATAAACTATATGAATATGTTTTTGTGCTGGGAAGAATACACCCGTTGTTCCAGATGTTTCTAAAAGTTTGTGATCTACTAATTTAACTTCATCTAGGTCTATTCTTAAACGAGTTATACAATTATCAACATTTTTTATATTTGATTTACCACCTAAAGCTTGAATTACTATTCTAGCAATTTCATCATATCTCTTTTCTTTAATTAAAGTATTGTCAGCTGAAGGTGAATCTTCTCTACCTGGTGTTTTTAAATCAAATTTTAGTATTGCCCATTTGAATACAAAGTAAGTTACAACTGCTAATATAAGTCCTATCAATATAAACCATATCCAATTTGTTTTTTCATAAAGTAGTCCAAAAATTGCAAAGTCAAAAATTGTTCCTCTAATATATCCTATTCCTACATTAGCAAAAGATAGAGCAACTGATCCTAGACCAATTATACATGCATAAATTACATATAGTAGTGGAGCTATAAATACGAAAGAAAACTCTAATGGTTCAGTTACATTTCCTAATAATGCTGTTAAAATACATGTAATCATTAATGATTTAACTAGCTTTTTATTTTCTTTATAAGCCGTCTTATACATAGCTAGTCCTATTGCAGGGAAAGCAAATAGTGTACATAACATTTGTTGTTGACCCATAAATCTTGTTAAGGATGGCATCATACTCCAATATTCACTACTTGGTCCTTGATTAAATAAAACTTCATTTAAAGTTGGTACTACACCTACAAAGGTTTCTCCATTTATTACATAAGATCCACCAGCCTCAGTAAATCTAAATAGTGCATTCCAAAGATGATGTAATCCAAATGGTATAAATAATCTTTCACCTGCTGATGTAAAGAATGGTCCTACTGGACTTAAGAATACAACTGATAATTTGGTTAAAGCATTTACGAAAAACTCCCATAAGAATGGAACTGTTAAACCAATTACCATCATTAATCCCATTGTAATAATAGGAACAGACTTTTTACCAGAGAAGAATGCAAATGCAATTGGTAATTCAAGTTTATAGAACTTATCAGTAGCCCATGCAGCCACTAAACCAGTTATAATACCACCTAAAGCATTTATGTTCATAGTTTGAATTCCAAGAACCTTTATTTGTCCAAATTGACTCATTACTTCTGGTGCAGCTAACTTACCTGTTACTGTTAACCAAACATTCATTGAAATTATTAATATTATATATCCTATTACTGATGCAAAAACCGATATACCTTTATCTTTCTTTGACATTCCATAAGCTACTCCCATAGCAAACATTAATGGAATATTATCGAATACAGCTCCAGCAATTGTTCTTATATTTACTAAAATTGTATTTAAGATTTCATTACCTAAAAAAGGAAATCTTGCAATCATATACGATTGAACAAGAGCACCAGTTATTCCTAGTATCATACCAACAGGTGCCATTACAGCAATTGGAAGCAATAAAGTTCTACCAAATTGTTGAATTTTTAGACTAAACTCTTTCGACATGTTATTTCCCCCCATATTATTAAATTTATTTTATGAATACCTTTACTTTCAAGAGATCTCTTATCAATGATTATTTTAAATACTTAATTAAAATCTTTCAATAGAATTCAGTGATACTCTTTTTCTTTATAAATACAAAGGTCACCTAAAATGACATAGGTCATTTTAAAGGCTATAATAAATTTTTATAAATAAAAAGCCCGATTTACATCTAGGCTTTTCATTTATAAAATATCTTAATTGAATTTATTAACATTTCAATAACTATAAACATACTTATTCTCGATATGCTATCATTATCTTTAGTTTCAGTATCATTAGAAATACAATGTAAAGTATAATCACTTATTTTTGATAGCTCATTATTTCCAAATGAAGTTATTGCAATTACTTCAGACCCTCTTAATTTAGCAATGTTAGCAACCTCTAATATCTTAGTAGTATTTCCTGATAAAGATATTAAAATAACTACTTCACCCTCTTCTAAAGTTTTACTAACTAAAGTTAGAAGATTATAATCTTTTACAAAAATACATTTAATTCCTACAGTTAATAATAAATGATTTAAATAATACCCAGCTGCTTTGCTTGTACCACGAGCAAATACATATACTGTTTTTGCTTTTATTACTTTTTTAGAAATTCTTTTATATAAATCCCCTTCTGCTACAATAAAAGTTTTCTCAATATTTTGTTTAAGATCATATTGCAAATCTTCCATTATATTAACGCTATCTTCAGAGTTAATATTGGATTTTAAATAATATTTTAAATCCGAAAACCCTTCAAAGCCTAACTTTTGAGCTAAATTAATAATTACAGTTTTAGAAGTAAAGGTTTCTTTAGCTAAATCAGTTATTTTCATCTTCATTACTTTCTCTTGGTTAGAATAAATATATGTAAACACCTTTTGTTCACTATTAGTTAACTTATTAAATAATTTAGCTAAATTCTCCATATAATACTCCTTATTTTTTAAAACTATAAATAATGTTACAAACTAAATCAGCAATCTTTTTATCAAATACGCTTGGTATAATATTGTTTATATTTAAATCTTTTTCACTTATACAACTAGCTATACCTCTAGCTACTTCTAATTGCATTTCAGTTGTTATTTTATTTATGTGAGCACTTAAAGCTCCCTTTATAATCCCTGGGAAAACTAATAAGTTATTAATTTGATTTGGATAATCACTTCTTCCAGTTGCAATGATTTTTGCCTTTGCTTCTTTTGCAACTTCAGGCATTATTTCTGGTTGTGGATTAGCTAATGCAAAAATAATAGGATCTTCATTCATAGATTCCACCATTTCTTTAGTTACTATATTTCCTGCACTTACACCGATAAATACATCTGCATTAACTAAAGCATCTTGAAGTGAGCCTTCTTTATTATTATTGAATTTATATGCGCATTTTTCTTGATAAATATTTCCTGCATTATTAATAGTGATTATACCATATTTATCACAAATTACAATGTTTGTAAATCCAGCATCATAAATTAAATTGGAAATAGCTATTCCAGCAGCACCTGCTCCATTCACTACTATCTTTACACTATTATCCTTATTAGCTAATTTTACAGAATTTAACAATGCAGCTAGCACAGCTATAGCAGTACCATGTTGATCATCATGAAATACTGGGATATTACAAATCTCATTAAGCTTTTCTTCAATTTCAAAGCAACGAGGTGCACTAATATCTTCTAAATTAATAGCTCCAAAACTACCTTCTAATAATTTTACTGTTTCAATTATCTTATTAGTATCGTTAGTATTTATGCATAATGGAAATGCATCTACATCAGCAAATTCTTTAAATAATACACATTTCCCTTCCATAACAGGCATTGCTGCTAAAGGTCCAATATTCCCCAAGCCTAACACTGCACTTCCATCAGTAATTACACCTACTAAATTAGATCTTCTAGTATATTTATATGAGTTCTCACTATCTTTTTGTATTTCTAAACATGGATATGATACCCCTGGAGTATAAGAAATTGCAAGGTCTTCCCTAGTATTTACTGGGCATCTGCTTACAACTTCTATTTTTCCTTTCCATTCTTCATGTGATTTTAAGCTTATTTCTTTCATAATACATCCCTCCTATATGCAATAATAGGATTTATTGTCTATGGATTCAATACACTAAAGCTATTTATGACCTAGGTAATTTTCTATAGTATAAAAAAAGATTCCAATTTACCATTATTTCCCAGTAAATAAAAATCTAATTTATTAATTAAGTCTTAATACAATTTCTAATGCATACTTATCTAATAACTCTAAAGAAACTTCTTCTTGAAATTCCATTAGTTGACTTATAATTATATTTCCCTCAGTTTTATAACTTAATATTTTCCCCTTAGCTTCATCCTTAAAATCACTCCATGTCCAAAGATGAGCTGTTCCTTCAATAGCTTTAATTTCATATATATAACTATTAGACATCAAAATATATTGAGATAAGAGTAATCTCTGGTTACTTTTATTATAAATATATTCCTTAGAATATTCTTTTATATATTCTTTTTTTTCTTTATCTAAGTTTAAATAATTAATATACATTTCTTTAAATTTTCCCATTTAAATACTCCATAAATAAATTCTTTGTAAGTATTATAACATTTTTATCCTTAGTATTCTTATTAAATATAAAAAGATGCTGTAATTAGAAGCATTCTTCTTATTACAGCATCATAAATTTTATTCCACATCGTAAAGAGTGTAATACTTATTCTTTAAATAATCAATAAAGTATTTAGCATTAAGTTCTTCACCAGTAATATTTTTTATAAGCTCCTCTGGAGTATAAATAGCACCATGTACATGTACTTTTTCATTTAACCATTTAGTAATATCAGTTAGATTTCCATTCTTAACTTCTTCCATTGCATTTGGTTTTTCCTTTAAAAGTGTATTAAACATTTGTGCACCATATAAATTTCCTAAGGCATAGCTTGGGAAATAACCAAAGGATCCATCTGACCAATGCATGTCTTGAAGAATTCCTTCTGCATCATTTTTTGGCTCTACTCCTAAATATTCTTTATATTTTTTATTCCATGCATCTTTAAGTTCATTTACAGTTATTCTTCCATTAATTAATTCTTTTTCAATTTCATATCTAATTATAATATGAAGTCCATAAGTTAATTCATCTGCTTCTGTTCTTATTAATGATGTTTCAACATAATTCATAGCTTCATAGAATTCATCTAAAGTAACATCTTTAAAATCAGAAAAATATTCTTTAGCCACAGATAGAAGATATGAACAGAATTCCTTACTTCTTCCTAATATATTTTCATAAAATCTTGATTGTGATTCATGAATTGCCATAGAAGCTCCTTGTTGTAATCCTGTTGATTCTAAATCATCACTAATATTTTGCTCGTAAATTCCATGACCACCTTCATGTATTGTGCTAAATAAAGCTGATGTAAATTCATCTTCATGATAGTTAGTAGTTAATCTAACATCTTTATTACCAAAGTTAGTTGTAAATGGATGAGTACTTACATCTAACCTACCAGCTTCCATATCAAAGCCTATTTTATCTAATATAAATAGTGATAGTTCTTTTTGTTTAGCTTCATCAAAGTGTCCATATAAGAAATCACGATTTAACTTCTTTTTACTTCCTTTAATCTTATTTAATACTTCAATTATACCATCCTTTAACTCAGAAAAAATCTTATCTAGTTTTTCTGTAGTAAGACCTAATTCATATTTATCTAGTAAAGTATCATATTTATCATTTTTATAACCCCAGTAATTAATAAATTCCTTTTGAAATTCAACTACCTTTTCTAAATAAGGTTTAAATATTTCAAAGTCACTAGCAGCTTTAGCCCTTTCCCAAGCAAGCTCTGAATTACTGCAAAGACCTACATACTCAACATATCTATCTTGTGGGATTTTTTTAGTTTCATTATAGTTCTTTTCTAGTTCTTGAAGAATTCTTTCTTCTACTTTATTCATTTTATCCTTATAAGGAGTTAAGTCAGTAATAAACTCTCCTACTTTTGGACTTGTTATCATTTTAAAAGCTTCGCTAGAAAGATACTCTAAAACCTTTCCTCTTGATTCACCAGCTTTACTTGGAATGTTAGTCCTCATATCCCAATAAATTATGCCAATAGCGTGTTCTAATCTTTCATATTGGCTTAAATAATCTTTTAATTCAGCTATTTTTTCTTTTAATTCCATTTCTTTTCCTCCTATCATAAGTTTAACTTACTATAAATATACCATATTTTAGAGATATATAGAAATAATTGATACTATATTTGTATAAAAAATACTCTTTATATGTAAAAAGACACTATATAGATTAAAAATCTATATAGTGTCTTTTTCTTATTTATTATATTGAGGTTCTTGTGCTTTTACAAAATCCAATCTAGATTGTAGCGATTGCTCTACGCTATCCATAGTTGTTGCAAGTTGATTAAACATTTGTTTAGCTTCCTGATTGTCTGTATCTAAAGAAAATGTCTTCATATCTGCTGCTAATCCTTTTGCACTAGCTAGTGCTGTCTCTAATTTAGTTCCTGTTGGCATAATAATTCCTCCCTTATAATTTTATTTTTCAAATGTATTGTTAGTTATAACTAATGTAAATATTCTATATTAGCATAATAAAGAATTTTCCTATATTCACTAAATGAATAATTTTTGTAAATTAATGAATTAAAATATCATTTAAGGGTTAAAGTAACCTTATAATGATTTCAATCATAAAGGAGACTTTAATATGAGTGCTATTTCAAAAGTAAAACAAACCTTATCTACTTTAAAAGGAGCTGAAGCTACCTTGAGAATGTATTATGTTCAAGAACAAAATAAAGAAGCTAAATTTATATACAGCAAGTCATTGGAGGAAATAAATAAAATAAATATGGAATTAGATAAAAGAATAAAGACAATGGAATTTGAAGAACCACAATATAAAGGTAACTAAGTGAGGTGAAATAATGAATACTTGGTTAATAATATTATTTAAATCAGTGTTTTTATTCTTTGTAGCAATAATAATATCTAAATATAGAAAGAGAAAAACTATAGCTAGGTCTACTACTTTTGATTTAATTTCAAATTCTGTTGTTGCTGTGATAATTGCTTTAATGTCATTAAATATAATAAGTAATTTTTATTTTGGATTAGTTGCATTAGCTATTTGGGCTTTTATGCCTTTAGCATTAGATTATGCTGAAATGAAAAGTAAAACTATTTATAACATATTACATGGCAAAGAAAGAGTTTTAATTAAGAATGGCAAAATAATGGAGGATAATTTATCTAAAGAAAGAATTACAGGTCAAGAGTTCTTACAGCAAATGCGTTCAAAAAATGCCTTTAATTTGGCAGATGTAGAATTTGCTTTAATGGAATCCAATGGAGACATTAATATAAGTTTAAAAGCAGATAAGAAGCCTGTGACTTCCTCTGATTTAGGACAAAAATTAGGTGCAAAGTCAGAGCCACAAACAGTAATTATAGATGGGAATATATTAAATGAAGGCCTTACTAATGCAGGCTTAAATCATAGATGGTTAGCTACTCAATTAGAAATTCAAGGAGTATCCCTTGAAAATGTATTCTTTGGGCAAGTAGATTCATCTGGAGATTTATATGTAGATCTTTATGACGACATGATACAAGTACCTAAAGCTCAAATTAAAGAAGTACTTTATGCAAGTATTCAAAAATCTGTATCTGATCTTATGTCTTATTCATTAGATACAGATAATATAGAAGCAAAAAATATGTACTCTAAAAATGCAAAGAAACTGGAAGAAATCCTTAAAAAATTAGAACCATATTTATTACGTTAGAGGGTGAAGCTATGTCAAATATGAAAAAGAAAAAAATGACTACTACACAACAAGAGTTTGATGCATTAGTCAAAGGAATAGAGCCAAAAAGACCTATAGTAAAAAATTGCATAAGAGCTTTTTTAGCTGGAGGTGCTATTTGCACAATAGGTCAAATCCTACAATGGATATTTATGAATTATTTTGGATTTGATGAAAAAACTTCAGTATCTCCTACTATAGTAGTATTAATATTTTGTGCGGCTCTATTAACTGGCTTTGGTATTTTTGATCATATAAGTCAATGGGCTGGATGTGGAACTGCCGTACCTATTACAGGTTTTGCAAATTCTATTGCTTCTGCTTCAATGGAACATAAAAGTGAAGGCCTAGTTCTTGGAGTTGCGGGTAATATGTTTAGACTTGCAGGAGCTATTGTAGTATATGGAGTGGTTTCAGCATTTATAGTAGCAACAATTAAGATGATAATCATATGGCTAGGAGGGATGTAAATGCTTAAAGGACATCAATCTTGGATATTTGAATCAAAACCAACAATAATAGCTTCTTCTTCTGTTGGTGGTCCCTTTGAAGGAAATGGAGCTTTAGCAAAAGATTTTGATATTATTACTGAAGACTTATGGGTAGGTCAAGATAGTTATGAAAAGGCTGAAAAAGCAATGCTAGAACACGCTTGTCATAGAGCAATTCAAAAAGCAAAATTAAAAAAAGAAGATATAAATTTCTATTTTAGCGGAGATTTAATGAATCAAATAATATCTAGTAGCTTTGCAGCTAGAACACTAGGAATCCCTTACTTAGGTGTCTTTGGTGCTTGCTCAAGTGCTATGGAAGGCTTGGCATTATCAGCTCAATTAATAGATAGTAAATCTGCAAAATATGTTCTTACCTCTGCAAGTAGCCATAATGCAGCTGCAGAAAAACAATTTAGATATCCAACAGATTATGGAGTTCAAAGACCTCCTACAGCTCAATGGACAGTAACAGCGGCTGGTGCAGCAGTGCTTTCAGATAAAGGAAATGGCCCCAAAGTAACATCAGCTACTATTGGAAGAGTTATAGATATGGGAATTTCAGATCCTTATAATGTTGGTCCAGCAATGGCACCAGCTGCTGTAGATACTATTGAAGCTCATTTTAGAGATTTAAATATAGATGCTACATATTATGATTTAATTGCAACTGGAGATTTAGGAAAAGTAGGACATGAAACTGCAAATGCATTATTTAAAAAACATAATGTAAATATGCCAAAAGATATATTTACAGATTGTGGGCTTTTAATTTATAAAACAGATCAACCAAGCTTTGCTGGTGGAAGTGGCTGTGGATGTTCAGCTAGTGTAACCTATGGACATTTATTAAATCGTATGCGTAATGGAGAATTAAAAAGAATATTAGTTGTTGCAACTGGTGCCCTATTCTCTCCTATCTCTTTTCAACAAAAAGAAAGCATACCATGTGTTGCTCATGCAGTATCTATAGAAATGTAAAAAGGTGTGATATTTATGGAAAAGTTTATTTTTGCCTTTATTATAGGTGGTATAATTTGCGTAATTGGTCAAATATTAATGGATACTCTAAAAATTACACCTGCCCATACAACTTGTACATTAGTAGTTATCGGTGCAATTTTAGGAGGATTTGGTTTATATGATCCATTAGTAAAGTTTGCTGGAGCAGGTGCCTTTGTACCAATTAGTAGTTTTGGTAATACCCTTGTAACAGCTGCAATAAATGAAGCTAAAGAATTTGGCTTTATTGGAATTTTTAACGGACTATTAAAAACAGTAAGTGCAGGAGTTTCATCAGCAATAGTTTTTGGATTCTTTACTGCAATGGTATTTAAACCAAAAGGATAAATTGGATATAAACTAAATGTGATAATTCCTTATTTCAATCAGAATTATATAAAATTTAATTAGGGGCTGTTTGACAGCCCCTAAAATAACAGAATAAGATCTATTAAACTATTAGTATAGATTATAAGTTCATCTTGTTTTAATAAATTACAGTTTTCTAACATTTTATTTAGGTTAAATTGTATATCCTTTAAGTATTTTAGTAAATAAATCTTACTATTTGTATAACCTATAGCAAATTTATCATTTTCCAATCCATCAACTATACTATCTACAGTATTTTTAGATTTTAATGCCTTACATTTTATAGTATTAAGTACTTCCTCACTAAAGCTTTCTTTAAATACTATCTTTTCTCTCATCATTGATGTTATATCTCTTAAAATATATATTTCATCGTTTAAATCAACATAATATTTCTTGCCTATTATTTTTTCAATTAACTTTCTATCCAAAATTTCCTCCTAAAATAATTCATTAGTTTTATTCTAATACTGTTAATATCCATTTTCAACATATTAAAATAATATAAAGCTTAAGATAATTCCATTTAATATAAAAAAACTATGGAATAAATTTAAACTGACTAAATCTATTCCATAGGAAACAATAGAAATATTATTTAATTACATAACATTAAGCTTCTTCATTCATAATTCCAAGCTTATCAAATACTAAAAATGCTAGGTTTAAAGCTATTCCTACTACTGCAGCAAGTCCCATACCCTTTAATTCTACAACACCTATGCTTAACTTAATTCCACTTAAGCCAACCATAAATATAATAGATGTAAGAATTAAGTTTCTTGTTTTAGAATAATCAACTTTTTCTTCTATAAAAGTTCTAAGACCTGATGTTGCTATAGTACCGAATAGTAGTAAGCTAACACCTCCTACTACTGGAGTTGGTATTGTGCTTATTAATGCTGAAAGCTTACCTGAGAATCCAAGTACTATTGAAATTAAACCTGCACCACATATTACGTATACGCTATATACTTTGGTTAATGCCATAACACCTATATTTTCACCATAAGTTGTAGTTGGTACTGAACCAAAGAAACCTGAAACCATAGTTGATAATCCATCACCTAAAAGAGATCTATGAAGTCCTGGGTCTTTAGTTAAATCTTTTCCCACTATACTACTAGTAACTTTTAAATGTCCAATATGTTCAGCTAATACAACGAATGTAGCTGGAAGTATAGTTAATATTGGAGTCATTTCAAATTTAGCTAAGCGTATTTGTGGAGTTGCAAAGAATGATGCATTACTTACAGCAGTAAAGTCTACAAGACCTACAATATATGCTGTTATGTAACCAACAACAACTCCTATTAAGATAGGAATTACCTTTAAGAATCCTTTAAGTAATACATTACATAGTATAACTGTAGCAAGAGTAACCATTGATACAATTACCCATGTAGTATTTAATTCTGGTGAATTTGAGCCTCCAACTGGAAAACCAGCCATATCAGCTGCACTTGATGCAAGCTCTAAACCTATTATAGTTACTATTGCACCCATTGCTGCTGGTGGAAATAATTTATTAATCCAATTAGTACCTGTATAACTTACAATAATTGCCACTATTGAAAAAACTAAACCTGAAATTACAAAACCACCTTGTACACTTTGGTAACTATATCCTTCGCTAAATAATAGGAATGTTGGTGCTAGATAAGCAAAGCTTGATCCTAAATATGCTGGTATACCTTTCTTTGTGATAAAGGCATAAAGTAATGTTCCTATTCCATTAAAGAATAGTACTGTTGTTGGATCAATGTCAAATAAGATAGGAACTAGAATTGAAGCTCCAAACATTGCAAATAAATGTTGAATGCTTAATGGAATGGCCTTACTTAGTGGAACCTTCTGGTTGACGTCCACCATTGCCATTTCTTTTTCTGATGTTTTTTTCATAATATTATCCCCCTTCTTAGTTTCTCTGAACTAAATTAAAAGTATTTCTAATGAAATATACCATTTTTTAAAAGAAAATACAATATTTTTTATTAATTTGTTTAATATATGTCTAGATAATTATTCATCACTGCATACACAAAATTTATTTTGAAGGTTTATATAATCTTCATTGCTTAAACTATCTAAATACTTCATATAATGTTCTTCACTACAAAATAATCCTATCTTATTTTCAAAATATTTATCATTATCTTCATA
>NZ_JABUTB010000046.1:9067-26563 GCF_021443865.1 Clostridium sp. | reverse complement strand
AAGACAAAAAAACAAACAACAAAAGTAATTATTTGGTAAATAAGGATGAGTATAAAGAATTTTTAAAATATTTATTAAATGGATATAAGAATAAAGCAAGAGATTTAATATTAAATATGTATAACAATGGAATAGATATAGAATGGATATATTTTAATATATTAGAAGTAGCATTAAAAGAAGTTGGTGTACTTTGGGAAGTTGGAGAAATAGATGTGTGGAATGAACATTATATTTCAGAAAATATTTTAGATATAATGAGAGAATTAAAAAGCCATCAAAGAATTAATGATAATAGGGAATCATCTATAATTTGTTTAACAGCAGGATCAGAGCAACATAATATTGGAATAAAGATGATTGCTGATTTATTAGAAGTTAGTGGTATTAAGGTAATATATCTTGGCTCAAATCTTCCAACCCTTAGTATTATTAATGCTATCAAATCAGAAAATCCTAAATATATTGCTATTTCAGTTACCATTACTAATAATATAGAATCTGCTAAAAATGTTATAAAAGCAATTAGAGCTTACTTTAAGAATAAAGCTCCTTTAATAATAGTAGGTGGAATGGCTTTTGCTAATATTAATGATGTTTGCAAAGAAACAGATGCAGATTTTTATTGTAAAGATTTAGATGAAATAAAAATGTTATTTAATAAATAAAAGATATATAGATAAGTTAAGATAAGGCTGATATAATTTCTTTAGAATAAAGATAGAGGAGTTAGTACATGAAATATTATTTAGCACCTATGGAGGGAATTACTGGGCATATATATAGAAATGCTTATAATAAGTATTTTAATAATATGGATAAGTTTTTTACACCTTTTATTACACCAAACACAAGTAATAGTTTTAAGACTAAAGAATTAAGAGACATTTTACCAGAAAATAATAGTGGATTAAATATTGTTCCTCAAATACTTACTAATGATTCAGAAGGATTTATTAATACTTCAATGAAGTTAAAAGAATTAGGATATAATGAAGTGAATTTAAATTTAGGATGTCCATCTGGAACTGTGGTTTCAAAAAATAGAGGTTCTGGATTTTTAGCAAAAAGAGAAGAACTAGATAAGTTTTTAGAGGAGATATTTAAAATTTCTGATATGAAGATTTCTGTGAAAACTAGAATAGGAAAAGATAAGCCTGAAGAATTCTATGAACTTATCAAAATTTATAATAAGTATCCATTAGAAGAATTGATAATTCATCCAAGAACTAGAGAAGATTTTTATGGGAACAAGCCTAATTTAGAAATATTCGAGGATGCATTAGAATTAAGTAATAGTACAGTATGTTATAATGGAGATATTTTTACAAATGAAGATTATAATAAATTTATTAGTAACTTTCCAACTGTAGATAAAGTTATGATTGGAAGAGGGATATTAGCTAATCCTGGATTATTAGATGAAATAAAAGAAGATAAGCTTTTAGATAAAAATATATTAAAAGAATTTCATGACGAAATTTTTACTAACTATAGGGTAGCGTTTAAAGAAGATAAAAATGCTATTTATAGAATGAAGGAGTTGTGGGGTTATATGATATATATATTTTCTGATAACAAAAAATATATAAAAAGAATAAAAAAGGCACAGAATATAGAAGATTATAATGAAGCAGTTATGAGTCTTTTTAGAGAACAGGATATTATAAGGGGAGCCGGATTGTTTAGTGAACATTAAATAATATATAGTACATATATATAGTACATATATAAAGTCAGATTATAATTCTGACTTTTTTTGTTTTCTAGGAATTTACAAAATATTACCCTTAGAATAATTTTTTATAAATTCCTTTCCTTCAGTATATGTTTTTCATTGAAGAAATTGTTAATTAAATATTAAACGAGTAAATCATATATACGATTACATTAAATGATACTTTGCAAAAATACAAATTATTGTATACATTTATTTTGGATATGCCAAAATAGCAATGTAAAAAATAACAAAATAATAATTTTAGTATTAGATATTTGTTAAGAATAGTAATTAAAATATAAAAAAATATCAGATTGTAAATATTTTCAGAATAAATTGACAGTAAATATTGTTAGTTTTATAATAATTATTATTAATAGATATAAAAAATCTATTACTATGGGTTTATTTATTCTTACAATTAATTGCAGAATAAGTTTTATCTTTTATTACTAAATGAGAGTGTGTTTTATACGTTATAAAACACAAAATAAAAGGAGGCAAGTTTATGTTTTTTAAGACTACAGACCAACATGAAGAGTTTCGTGCGAAAGTAAGAGAATTTGCAGAGGCTGAAATTAGACCACAAGCTTTTTTGTGGGATAAAGAAAACATTTTCCCAACAGAAGTCGTTAAAAAATTAGGAGAAATGGGTGTTATGGGAACTCCTTATCCAAAGGAATATGGTGGATTAGGTGGAGATGTAATTAGTTATGCCATTGCTGTTGAAGAACTTTCAAGAGTAGATGGGGGAACTGGGGTTATATTATCAGCTCATGTATCTTTAGGAAGTTATCCAATATTTGCATTCGGAACTGAAGAACAAAAACAAAAGTATTTAGTACCACTAGCAAATGGTGAAAAGTTAGGTGCATTTGGATTAACAGAACCAAATGCTGGTAGTGATGCAGGTGGAACTGAAACAACTGCTGTCCTAGAAGGAGATTATTATATCTTAAATGGTGGAAAGATATTTATTACTAATGCAGATAAAGCTGATACATATGTAGTATTTGCTGTAACAACACCAGATATTGGGGTTAAGGGTATTAGTGCATTTATAGTTGAAAAGGGTTGGGAAGGATTCACTTTTGGTGATCATTATGATAAGATGGGTATTCGTTCTTCTTCAACTGCTGAATTAATTTTTAATAATGTAAAGGTTCCCAAGGAAAATTTATTAGGAAAAGAAGGAGAAGGCTTTAAGATTGCAATGCAAACTCTTGATGGTGGTCGTATAGGGATTGCTTCTCAAGCGTTAGGAATAGCTCAAGGTGCATATGAAAACGCTTTAGAATATGCAAAAGAAAGAATACAATTTGGAAAACCTATAGCTCAACAACAAGGAATTTCATTTAAATTAGCAGATATGGCAACTAAATTAAGAGCTGCTAGGTTATTAATATATAGTGCAGCTGATTTAAAGGAACATCACGAATCTTATTCTATGGAATCTGCAATGGCTAAGATGTATGCTTCAGACATATGCTTAGAAGTAGTAAATGATGCACTACAAATATTCGGTGGATCAGGATACTTAAAGGGTATGGAAGTTGAAAGAGCTTATCGTGATGCAAAAATTTGTACAATCTACGAAGGAACTAATGAAATTCAAAGAGTAGTTATTGCATCTCATATAATTGGAAAGATGCCTAAGGGTGATAAAAAGGCTAAGAAGAAAGCTGACCCATTGACAGGGGCACGTAAGAAGGTTATATTTAAGGAAGGTACAGCTAAAGAAAATGTGGACAAACTTGTTGAGGCACTAAAGAATGATGGATATGATTTTACTGTTGGAATTGACATAAATACTCCAGTACAAAAAGCTGATCGTGTAGTAAGCGTAGGTAAGGGTATTGGAGAAGAAAAAAATATGGAATTAGCGAAAGCTTTAGCCATCCAAGTTGGTGCAGCTATTGGATCATCACGTCCTGTTGCTGAAACAATGAAGTATTTACCTCTAAATCGTTATATTGGAATGTCAGGACAAAAGTTTAATGGAAATCTTTATATAGCATGTGGTATATCAGGCGCTGGACAACATTTAAAAGGAATTATGGATGCTACTACTATTGTTGCTATCAATAATAATGCTAATGCGCCAATATTTAAAAATGCAGACTATGGTATAGTTGGAGATATAATGGAAATAATGCCATTATTAACAGCTGCCTTAGATAATGGAGAGCCAAAGAAACCAGCTCCTCCTATGAAGAAGATGAAGAGAAGTGTTCCTAAGAAGGCTACACCTACATGGAAAACTTATGTATGTGGTGGCTGTGGATATGAATATGATCCAGCATTAGGGGATGAAGAAAATGAAATAGCACCAGAAACTCTATTTGAAGCCCTACCAGAAGAATGGATTTGCCCAGATTGTGGTGAAGAAAAATCTAGTTTCATAGAGGCATAATCTTTAGCAAAAGTTAAAATTTTCATAGTCAAAAGGAGGATTAATTAATGTTTTGTGTTAGAAAAGTAACAGAAGACCTTTATTGGGTAGGCGGTAATGATAAGCGCCTAGCTCTATTTGAAAATATTCACCCAATTCCAAGAGGGGTTTCATACAACTCATATTTATTATTGGACAAGAAAACAGTATTATTTGATACTGTAGATTGGTCAATATCAAGACAATTTATAGAAAATATTCAAGCTGTTTTAAAGGGAAGAAAATTAGATTATTTAGTAATAAATCATATGGAACCAGACCATGCAGCTTCTATTGAAGAAATTATTATACGTTATCCAGAAATTAAAATAATAGCTACAGAAAAAGCATTCTTATTAATGAGACAATTTGGATTCAAAGTTGATGGAAGAGAAATAGAAGTTAAAGATGGAGATACAAAATCATTTGGTAAGCATGAAATCAAATTTATAACTGCACCAATGGTACATTGGCCAGAAGTTATGGTAAGTTTTGATACTACTAATGGAGTTCTTTTCTCAGCTGATGCCTTTGGATCATTTGGAGCTTTAGATGGTAAGTTATTTAATGATGAAGTTAACTTTGAGCGTGATTGGATTGATGATGCAAGAAGATATTATACTAATATAGTTGGTAAGTATGGTCCACACGTACAATTATTATTAAAGAAAGCAAGTAATCTTGATATTAAGATGATTTGTCCATTACACGGTCCAGTTTGGCGTTCAAACCTTGGATATTTTATAGATAAACATGATAAATGGAGTAAATATGAACCAGAAGAAAAGGCTGTAATGATAGTATATGCTTCAATGTATGGAAATACAGAATCAGCAGCTACTGCTTTAGCAACTAAATTTGTTGAAAAAGGAATAACTAATATAGTTATGTATGATGTATCTAATACTCATGTGTCTACATTAATAGCTGAAACATTTAGAGTAAGTCATATTGTATTAGCATCAGTAACTTATAACTTAGGAATTTATCCATTAATGCATAATTATCTTGTAGATATGAAAGCTCTTAATTTACAAAACAGAACCTTTGCTTT
Source organism: Clostridium sp. (assembly GCF_021443865.1). Lineage (GTDB taxonomy): Bacteria > Bacillota > Clostridia > Clostridiales > Clostridiaceae > Clostridium. Next base: position 21,358 of record NZ_JABUTB010000046.1, on the reverse strand, counting down.
AATAGAAAATGGTTCATGGGCTACTCAATCTGGAAAGTTAATGGCTGGATGTATTAATGAAATGAAGAACATGAACATATTAGAAGATAAGCTTTCATTAGTTTCTTCTATGAAAGAAGATAATGCAGTAGACATGGATGGACTTGTTGATGGCATTATCGAATCAATGAATAAATAATAGATTAACATAAGGCCTATTAAGGATACTATAAAAAAATCTGCGATATTATATCGCAGATTTTTTTGCTTGATTTTACGAAAAGGTAGTATAATTATGTATAATAATAAATAATTTGGAGGAGTAGAATGCTTACAATAGGGTATATAGGAAATGGGAAAAGTACAAATAGATATCATTTACCATTTGTACTTCAAAGAAATAATATAAAGGTGAAAACCATTTATCAAAGGAATCCTAAAAATGAGAAATGGGATAGAATAGGTGGAGTAAATTATACCTCTAATTTAGATGAGTTATTAAAGGATAAAGATATACAATTAGTTGTAGTTTGTACAAGACAAGATAGTCATTACAATTATGCAAAACTAGTTTTAGAAAATAATAAACATTGCTTAGTAGAAAAGCCATTTATGGAAACTTATAATGAAGCAAAGGAGATTTTTGATTTAGCAAATTCTAAAAAATTAGTTGTTCAAGCTTATCAAAACAGAAGATTTGATAGTGACTTTTTAACAGTTCAAAAGGTTATTGAAGAAGGTAAGCTTGGAGAGTTATTAGAATTAGAAATGCATTTTGATTATTTTAGACCAGAAGTTCCAGAAGGAAATCCTAAATTCTCTCCTTATGAATCATTTTTATATGGACATGGATGTCATACTTTAGATCAGGTAATAAGTTATTTTGGTAAACCAGATAATATTCACTATGATGTAAGGCAATTACTTGGTTCAGGAAAAATGAATGATTATTTTGATTTAGATTTATATTATGGAACTACAAAGGTATCAGTTAAATCTAGTTATTTTAGAATAAAAGCAAGACCAAGCTTTGTGGTGTATGGTAAAAAGGGGTGTTTTGTAAAGGAAGGTAAGGATAGGCAAGAAGAGCATTTAAAAATGTTTTATATGCCAACCAATAAGGATTTTGGTAAAGATACAATAGATCAATATGGTGTTATAACATATATTGATGATGAAGGAACTATCCACGAAGAAAAGGTTAAATCTGTAGATGGTGATTATGGAAGAGTATATGATGATTTATATGAAGTAATTATCAATAATAAAGATAAGACTATTAAAGATTATGAAACTTTATTACAATTAGAAATATTAGAAGAAGGTATAAAAAACTTAAAATAATATTTAAGGAGATATTAATATGAGAGTAGTATTAATAACTGGAGGAGCCAAAGGTATTGGGTATCATTTAGCTGAAGGTTTTGCTAAGAATGGATTTAAAGTAGTAGTAATGGATATTTTAAAGGCAAAATATGAAAATTCTAATATAGATTTTTACAAGGCAGATTTAAAAAGTGAAAATGAGATAGAAGAAGTCTTTGCTAAGATTACGGATAAATATGGCTATATTAATGTATTAATTAATAATGCTGCAATTAGTCATTATGAAAAGTATATAGAAGATGTACAGTTAGAAGATTTTGATAATGTAATTAATACTAATTTAAGAGGATGCTTTATTTGTTGCAGGGAATTTATAAAAGCAAATAAGGGTCAAAATTATGGAAGAATAATAAATATTTCATCCACTAGATATAATCAAAATGAAGCAAATTGGGAGCTTTATGGAATGTCTAAAGGGGGTATTATATCTTTAACAAATAGTTTGGTAGTTTCATTACATAATACTCCAATAACAGTTAACGCTATAAGTCCTGGATGGATACAAGTTGATAATTATGAGGATTTACGAGATATTGACCATAATCAACATCCATCTGGTAGAGTAGGAAAGCCTAAGGATATATTAAAAGCTTGCCTATATCTATGCGACGAAGATAATGACTTTATAAATGGAGCTAATTTAGTAATAGATGGTGGTATGACAAAAAATATGATTTATGAAGAATAGAAAAAGGAGCTGTTTTCAGCTCCTAATTAAAAATCTAGAATAAATTCAGTAAGTTTATATATTGCTAAATTTAATTACTTATGAAAGTAAGGTATTATAGTATTTCTAATATTTCTACAGTATACTTATCTTCTGGTGCAATTACTTCAACAGTATCACCAACAGTTTTACCTTTAAGTGCTAATCCAAGATCAGATTCAATGCTAATGCACATATTTTCAGGATCAGAATCCATAACAGTAACTAGAGTTACTACATCATCAAAATCATCTTCCATAAATTTAATTCTTGCTTTGCTACCAATTCCTAATACAGACTTATCTATTTCTTCATCCTCTATAACAGTAGCTGTAGAAATCATATTTAATAAATACTGTATTCTATTATCATTTTCTCTGTAGTTAGCACAAGCTTCTTTATATTCTGCATTTTCTGATCTATCACCATGAGCTGCGGCTATGGCTTTTTCCTTAGCTATTTCAGCTCTTTTTACCGTCATTCTATATTCTAATTCTTCTCTTAACTTTTTTATGTTCTCCTGAGTAAGCGTATTGTTCATGAAATTAATCACCTCTTAAAAATATCATAATCACATTATATAATATAAAAAATAAATTTAAAAATCTAATTAAAAAATAAATTTAACATAATTTTTATAAAAGTAATATTATTATTTAGACAGTTATTTCAATCTGATTTCCTTCTATTCCAATAATGCAGCTTTCATAATATCCATCACCAGTCGTTCTTGGACCGCTAATAACTTCATATCCATCATTTTTTAATCTTATAGTTAAACTATCTACATTTTCTTTGCTACCTACACTAAAAGCAAGATGAATAAAGCCTGTTCTTGTTAACTCTTTATTTGTATCAACCATATTAGGCTTAGTCATAATTTCTAATCTGCCATTATCTTCAAAACTCAAAAAATAGGATTTAAAATCAGTTTTTTTATTGTGGTAAATTTCATTGTGTTTTGCATCAAAATATTTAACGAAAAAATCCTTAGCTTTTTCTAAATCATTTACGTACATTGCTATATGCTCTATTTTCATAATAAAATTCTCCTAATTATAAAATAATTTTTACTTTGTATTTTTATTATACAGGGTTAAGGAGTATTATTCTAATAAAAATATAATTTAAATAAAATATTATACAACATTTATATTTTTGGTTAAAATAACATTATAGTAATATTAGTTATAAAATATAAAAATATATAAATTTTTGGAGGTTGCAATGAAAAAAATATTAGTAGTTATTGATTATCAGAAGGATTTCGTTGATGGTGCTTTAGGTTTTGAAAAAGCTACTACATTAGAAGAAGGTATATATAATAAAATAAACCAATATTTAAAAGCAGGAAATAAAGTTCTATTCACTTATGATACTCATGAAGAAAACTATTTAAATACAAGAGAGGGTAAGAACTTACCAGTAGTTCATTGCATCAAGGGTACAAAGGGACATGGATTATTTGGAAAACTAGAGGAATTTGAAGGCAATGACAATATTATAAGTTACCATAAATATGGATTTGGCCTGGCACCTAAAGATATGGTTAAAATATCAGCAGAAATAGGAGAAGATATAGAGGAAATTGAAATAGTAGGAGTAGTTACTAATATTTGTGTAATAAGTAATTTTGTAATGTTTCAATCACAGTTTAGAAATGCTAATATAATAGTTGATGCAAGCCTTTGTGCAAGTTTTAATGAAAGCCTACATTATAAGACTTTAGACGTAATAGAAGGTTTACAAGGGAAAGTTATAAATAGATAAATAATAAAATTATTATTTCCATATATTTACTTACCATTATAAGTATCTTATAATAAGGTAAATAATAACTTTTAGGAGGTATATATGAAATTTGATATGATATATTTAATGAATTTAATATTAATATTAAGTATTAGTACTGTTTTATTTATATACTTTAAAGGTTATCTTTTAAATAAAAAGAAAGACTTTACTAAGGTTATTTTAATTTATATAAGTAAAGAAATATTTAATTACTGTACTAATTTAACTTTAGATAAATATAATACCTATGAAAAGATAGATATTTGGAGATATTGTACCTTGTTTTAATAATGATGATGTTTATTAAATTTTTAAATATAAGGAGGATTTATGGACGTCATTATTAATATTTTTAAAGACATTGTACAGTTCTTTTATCAATATACTGGAGACTATGGAATAGCAATTGTTTTACTAACTGTTATAGTTAAGATTTTTATGCTTCCTTTTTCAATAAAACAAAGGATAGCAATTAAAAAGCAGATAATCTTTAGTAAGAAGATAGAGGAAGTTAAAACTAAATATAAAACTAATAAAAAGAAACAGGAAGAAGAACTAAATAAGCTTTATTTAGAGAACTCTAAGGGATTATTTGGATGTTTACTTCCCGTATTACAATTACCTATAATTTCTGGTTTGTATATGTCTATTGATAGATTAAAGATTGAAGCTATGAGCATTCTAATTCCTTGGGCTATTAATATAGGAAATACAGATGATAAATTTTTAGTTCCTATAATATATACTATTATAACTATAGTACCTAGTTTAATTTCATACTTAAAGGTATTTGGTGATAATGAGGAAACTGTAAATTTAAAAAGTATTTTACCTATGATTATAATGGGAGTGTTAATAACATTTAAAGCTCCTATAGCTTTAGGAATATATTTTATAACCTCAAGTTTATTTACCTTATTAGAAGATATAGGTTTTAGAATTTATAGTAGGAATAAGAAGTTTGTATAGAAAAATTATTATAAATATAGATTTAGATTTGTTTGTTGGATGCTTAAAGCATCCAACATTTTTTGCTTTTAGGAGAGTTTTTTAGTATATGAAGCACTTATAAATTAAATTGTTTTTTTAATATAATAATAAAAATAATTTAAAATATTAGGAAAATGTTTACAGGGGAAAAAGGATATGCTACTATTTATGTAATGATATTTCATAATAAAAATAAAATTATGAAATAGAGTTAAATATTATTAAAGAATTTATAGGAGGATATTATGAGTAAAAATTTAAGAACTAGAATCGTGTGCTTAATAATTTCTATTTCTATTTTTTTCAGTTTAGTACCAGCATTTACTGTCAGTGCTTTAGGTGAGTTTGATATATCATCACCTCTTATTTCTATTCCTATTAATAATTATATAACAAAACTTGCACCAGGAATTTTAGAGAAGGGATATTCATTTATTGATAGTAATGGCAAGAGAAATGAAAGCTTTGTTATAGAAGTAGACTCTCTAAATGAAAAAGTAAGTATAGAAGCTACGACACCAAATGATGAAAGCGCTTATGGGCTACAAACTGTAAGGAAACAAGCTGAGGTGCTTATAGCAAAGGGAGAGCAAGTAGTTGCAGGAGTTAATGCAGATTTTTATAATATGGCAACTGGAGAACCTAGTGGAGTAGTTGTAAAAGATGGAGTAATAATTAAAAATAATCCTAATTCAAGAAAATTTTTTGGAATACTTAAAGATGGCACTCCAGTTATTGGTGATTATAATAAATTTAATGAATTAAAAGATAATATTGAAGAAGCCTTAGGTGGTAACGCAATACTAGTAAAAGATGGACAAGTATTTGAAACCCCACAAACTGGTGCTGATAAAGAGCCAAGAACTGCAGTAGGTATAAAAGAGGATGGAAAAGTAATTTTTTTAACTGTTGATGGAAGGCAAGAACCATATTCCACAGGTCTTTCCATGGAGGAACTTGCAGAATTAATGATATCTATGGGGGCAGTGCAAGCACTTAACTTAGATGGTGGGGGATCTACTACACATTTATCAAGAATACCTGGTAGTGATGTGTTAGATATAAAAAATAAACCCTCTGATAATTCAGAAAGAAGCGTTGCTAATTCTTGGATGATAATATCTAAAGAACCTATAACTCATGAATTTAATTCAGCTTATATAACTCCTAATGAAAAGAGTTTTACGCCAAACTCAAATATACAATTTGCTGCTTTAGGCGTAGATTTAGCTGGAGCTTCAGCTGAGTTACCTAAAGAAGGATTAATTTGGAGTATTTCAGATGATTCATTTGGAACAATAAATGAGAATAATGGATTATTTACATCCACAGGGAAATTAGGACAAGCTAAAGCTTTATTAAGCTATAATGGAAATGTAGTAGGAGAAACTAATTTTGAAATTGAGATTCCAAATGAAATATATTTTTATAATAGTGAAATAAGTATTGATAAAAATTCCAGCAGGAGTTTAGGATTAACTACTTTATTTAATAAAAGAAATGTAAAATATAATGATAATGATGTAATTTGGGATGTTCCTGAGGGAATGGGAACTGTAGATGAAAATGGTGTTTTACATACATCAGATAGCAGTTTGTCAGGTGAAATTAAGGCAAGTATAAGAGGAACAGACCTATCAGCTAGTGTAAATGTTACAGTAGGACAATTGCCAATAGTATTAGAAGATTTTGAAGAGGGACTTGGGTTATGGAAAGCCTCTACTGCCAATAGAGGGGAAATAGTATCAGTAGAATTAACAACATATCCAAATGAACCAACAAGATTTGGTGAGCATTCATTAAAATTAAATTATGATTTTACAAATGCTCAAGTAGGGACTACCCTAGGGGCTTATGCAGGACCTACAGAAACAATAAATATTGAAGGAAACCCAAAAGCTATTGGTATGTGGGTATATGCAACTGAAGAAGCTAAGGGATATTGGTTAAGAATGAATTTAATGGCAGGAGATGGAAAAAGTAAGACTATTGATTTAGTTAACCAAAGGCCAGGGATAGATTGGACTGGATGGAAGTATGTAGAAGCTGAAATACCTGAAACATATATTGGACCATTCTCATTACATCCAACCCAAACAATTAGAATAATGTCATTAAAATCAGGTCTTGAAGGTGAGGGACCTATGACGAAAGGTGCATTATATATAGATAATATACGTGCAGTTTATGGAGATAGCGTTGATGATCTATATCCACCAATAATAGATTCAATTAATATTGCAGATAAAGAATATGATGTAAATAATATTAATATTACAGCAAAACTTTATGATTATCAGGAGGATCAATATGCTACAGGTATTAATTGGGATAGAGTTAGAATAATTGTAGACAATGTGGATTATACAGGAAAAGAAGGACATTTTTCTTATGATAAAGATGGAACAGTATCATTATCAGGATATAAATGGGCTGATGGAATTCATAAAGTAGAAGTAATAGCTCAAGACAATTTTGGAAATGAAACTAATAAAATTGAGTATTTTAATGTGAATACTGATTCTGCAAAAATATATATTGAATCAAAGGATGAAGAGGGATTCTTAGGTGGCTCTATAAATTTAGAGTTAAAATCTAATAAAGGAGCTGATGTAAAAAGCTTCATATCTAAAGTAAAAGTGGATAAGAAATATAATATAAAAGATATTAAGTTTTCTGAAAAAATTAAGAATTTTACATGGGACTATAATAATGAAAGCGGATTAATTGAGATATATGGTGAAAATAATAATTTAGATAATGAAGAAAGTATACTAGCAAATATAGAGATAGAAATACCGAATACTATTGATATTTCTTCAAATATAAGCTTTGAAATTATTAATTCAACTATAGACTATATATCAGAAAAGGATATAAGCTTTATTAAAACATCATCTTCTAGAATAGGAAAAGTTCCACTAATAAGTGCTTTTAATATTTATTTAGAAGAAATTCTTGTAGGTAAGCCTGCTATTATAAAAGTACTAGATAAAAGTGGTAGTACAGTTAGTGAGGCAAATATAGTAGCAGAATATGAAGATGGAAGTAAAAATATCTTAGGCAAAACTAATTCTGATGGATTACTTTCTAGTGAAGAACTTACAAATGAGGTAAAAAGATTTTCTATATATGCTGAAAAAGATGGACTATCATCTACAATATTAAAGAGTCAATCTTATGCAGCATTGAAAGATATAAAGCCATCAAATATATTATTTGGAACTACTGAAAATCCAAGTAAAGAAAAATCAGTTACATGGATGACAAATCCATTAACTTCTGGGAATAAGGCAGTAGTTCAATATATAAAGAAATCAGACTATGATTCAAAAACACCACCAAAAAAGAAAATGAAGGTAAAAGAAATTAATGCTGACTATAAGGAGCTTACATTTGGAGGAAATAGTGATATTAAGTTAAATGGAATAGTAAGACTCAATAAGGCAAAAATAACTGGATTAAAACCAGACACTTCTTATATGATGAGAGTTGGTGACGGAGAAAATTGGTCTGAATATATGGAATTTACAACATTAAAAAATAAGGATAGTATGAAGTTTGTAATACTTGGTGATACGCAATCTCCATCAAAGGAAGGTTTAGTGGAGTTAGATAAAATATTAAATGTTATTGAAAATCAGCATACTGATTCAGATGCAATAATCCATGTAGGGGATTTTATTGATGACGCTTCAATATTCCAGCAGTGGGATTATATAAGTTCATTATTCAATAATTATACTAAAACAAACTCTATTGATATGATAAATGTTTTAGGAAATCATGAATATATGGGTGACCCAAATGCAGAAAAAGGAAAGACCATATTTAGTATCCCAACTAAAGGTATAGATGAAAACTTAGATGGAGTATATTCAGTAGACTATAATGATGTTCATTTTAGTGTTATAGGATTTACTTCTGATAAAGCGTTATTAGAAAAGAAATTAGATTGGTTAAGAAATGATGTTAAAAAATCAGATAAGAAATTAAAGATTTTATTAACACATCAACCACCATATTATACAAATCCTGAAGGTGGAAATGGATTAATTAAAGAAATGCTACCTCCAGTAGTTGATGAATTAGGAATAGACATAGTATTTTCAGGACATGATCATGCTTATGGAAGAACTAAAAAATTGAAAAATGGTGTAGAAGATAAAAATGGAGCAATATATGTAGTAACAGGAACCACAGGTCAAAAGCATTATCAAGCAGTTAATGATGGAAGTTTTGAAGTATATAATGATGAGAACACTGCTATTTATACAACTTTAGAGTATAATGACGATGAGATGCGAATAATAGCAAGAAAGACAGATGGAACTGTAGTTGATGATTTTAATTTAGATAAAAAGTCGCCTGAAATAACTATAACTGGTGTAAAGGATAAAGGAGTTTATAAAGATAGTAAGATTAATATACAAGTTTCTGCTAATGAAGAAGCTGAAATTATTACAACTTTAAATGGAGAAATTTATTCAGGTGAAGAAATTGTTAATGCAGGTAAATATGAATTGGTTGTAGTTGCTACTGATTCTTCAGGAAATCAATCAAAAAAAGCAATTAACTTCAAATTAATAATTAATCCTAAAAAAGGTAAGAAAATAACATCTAGAATAGAATACATTTTCTAAGAACATGGCATGAATTATAACTAGAAGATAGGTATCTATTTTAATAAGTATAGTATATCTAACAAGTATAAGGATAAATTAAAAATAAATATAAATGTGGGGCTGTCGCACAATGTAAAATGAATAATTAAAAATGTAAAATTAAAGAAGAAACTCCCTTCGGAGTTTCTACAGAAAATATATATCTTTTTAGTAATTCCTTTGGAATTACATCAATAATTCTACATTTTACATTCTACATTTTTAATTTAGGAGCTGTTGCGACAGCTCCCTTAATTTTATATTTAATTTACTTTCTGATAAAATTAAATATGATAGATTCTTTTACATAAGTAATCTATAATAGAATTGATGTAGATAACTTAGAGTTTGTTGCAGGGATTATAATCTTGATTTAGTAACAAGAGATTAAGATAAATTTAATTGCTTTAAATAATATTATTTGTAATGTATAATTTAAGTATTGTTCATATGAGTAAGATAAGATAACGAGGAGAAGAAAAATGAATATTATTATAGTTGGTGCAGGTAAAGTAGGATATACCTTGGCTAAATATCTATCTATAGATGGAGATAATATAACCATTATTGATAATAAGGATATAGCCTTAGAACATATTAATAATAATTTAGATGTTATGTGTGTTAAAGGTAATTGTACTAGTTTAAAGGTTCTAGATGAAGCTGGAGTAAGAACAGCTGATTTATTAATTTCAGTAACAGATAGTGATGAATTAAATATGCTTTGTTCCTTAGCATCTAAAAAATTAGGAGTTAAGTATACTGTGGCTAGAGTTAGAACGCCAGATTATGATGAAGATTTAACTTTATTAACAGAAGCTGTAGGAATAGATTTAGTTATAAATCCAGAAAAAGCTGCAGCAATAGAAATAGCTAAGTTAATTAAATATCCATCTGTATGTAGCATAGATAACTTTTCTGATGGCAAAGTAAATTTAGTTGGATTTAAGGTATCTGATACTGAACTAGAAGGTAAGATGGTAAGTAATATTGATTTTATTAGAGGTAATGTACTTTTTTGTGGAGTAGAAAGAAAAGATGAATTTATAATGCCTAGAGGAGACTTTATTTTTCATAAAGATGATAGAGTTTATGTAATAGGTGAGCATAAAAATATTCAAAACTTTTTCAAAAAGTTAGGGAAATATAAGAAAAATGTAAAGAGAGCCATGATTGTAGGTGGGGGTAAAATAGGATATTATCTAGCTAAAATTATTAGTGAAGTTGGAGTGAATTGCAAGATAATAGAAAAAGATTTGAAGATTTGCGAGGAATTAAATAGCCTTTTACCAAACGCTATAATTATAAATGGTGATGGTATGGATGAAGAGTTACTACTATCTGAAAGTCTACTAGATGTAGATAGTTTTATTACTTTAACAGGAAGAGATGAAGATAACATAATAGCTTCTCTTTTAGCAAGTAGTAAATCTGTAGATAATGTAATAACTAAAATAACAAGAGACAATTATAGAGAAATTGGAAAAACTGTAGGAATAAATTCTATAGTGAATCCAAAGCTAGCTACTGCATATAAAATATTAAGATATGTAAGATCATTAAGAAATAAGAAAAAGTCTTCTATAGAGAATATCTATAGAATTTGTAATGATAAAGCAGAAGCAATAGAGTTTATAGTTGGAAATGATACAAGAAATATAAATGAAAAATTTAAGAATGTAGAATTTAATAATGATATCTTAGTGGCTACAATTGTTAGAAATAATAAAATAATAATTCCAACAGGTGATGATTGTTTAAAAGTAAAAGATAGAGTAATAATAGTAAGTAAAAATATGAAAACCTTAAATATTGATGACATCTTTGCTGGAGGTGGCAGAAAATATGAATTATAAAATGGTTCTAAAGGTTTTAGGAAATGTATTGTTATATGAATCAATACTTTTATTAATTCCTTTAGGTATAGCACTAGCTTATGGAGATGGTGACAGCTTAGCCTTTTTAATAACAATTATTTTGATGATGCCAATAGCATTGGTATTAAAAAAAATGAATATTGAAGGAAAAGAAATGTATGCAAAAGAAGGATTTTTAACAGTGGGACTAACATGGATAGTAATATCAGCCCTTGGAGCATTACCCTTTGTTATTAGTGGAGCTATACCATCCTTTATAGATGCTTTTTTTGAAACAGTTTCGGGATTCACAACAACAGGTGCAACAATATTAGCAGAAATTGAATCCTTACCTAGGGGGATTTTATTTTGGAGAAGTTTTACTCATTGGATAGGAGGTATGGGATTTTTAATTTTTATATTAGCATTAGTACCATCCTTAGGATCTAATACAATATATTTATTAAGAGCAGAAAGCCCTGGGCCTAATCCAGGAAAAATAGTACCTAAAATAAGTGAAACTGCTAAAATATTATATATAATATATCTTATATTAACTATAGTTCAAACTATTTTATTAATGATGGCAGGACTTTCAGCTTACGATGCTATAATACATGCCTTAGGAACAGCGGGAACAGGTGGTTTTTCTAATATGAATACCAGTGTTGCTGCATTTTCTAGTCCTTCAGTTGAATGGATTATAACAATATTTATGATATTATTCGGAATTAATTTTGCTTTATATTTTCAAGTAATAAGAGGAAATATTAAAAGATTCTTTAAAACCAAATCTAGTTCAAACTCGTGAAGGAACACCGGCAATTATTCATGGAGGACCTTTTGCTAATATAGCGCATGGTTGTAATTCTATAATGGCTACTAAGATGGCATTGAAGCTTGGAGAAATTGTAGT
>NZ_JABUTB010000046.1:0-8602 GCF_021443865.1 Clostridium sp. | reverse complement strand
AGCTGGTAGATTAGAAATATATCCAATGCTAATTATATTTAGTAAATCAATTTGGAAAAAGACATATTAAAAATAAATTTTTATAGAAAAGGATATTAAAGTAATTTACTTTAATATCCTTTTCTATGGTTGAATTTTAAATATATAAACTAATTTATACCAAAATAGGTAGTTGATTAAAAACTCGCTTGAAACTCCATAAACTTATTTTTAAAGAATTAATAAAATAGCAGCAGTTTATTAAAATAAAAGGATTAATATAAGAAATTAGTTTATATAAAGAATAAAATATAATAGAATTTGTAAATATATTTAGTATATGATAGTATAAAATGCGTGAAAATATTATTTATAAAATATATAAAATGGAGGAAATAATCAAATGATAAACTTACCAAATTGTCCGAAATGTAATTCAGAATATACTTATGAGGATGGAAGTCTTCTAATCTGTCCAGAATGTGCCTATGAATGGACTTTAAATTCTGATAATAATTCAGGTGAAGAGGAGCTAATAGTAAAGGATTCAAATGGAAATATATTAAATGATGGGGATTCAGTTACTATTATCAAAGATCTTAAGGTTAAAGGAAGCTCTGCTCCATTAAAACAAGGAACTAAGGTTAAAAATATAAGACTAGTTGAAGGCGACCATAACATAGATTGTAAAATAGATGGATTCGGTGCTATGAAACTTAAATCTGAATTTGTAAAAAAAATATAGTATTTACTCTTTTTTTACTGTTTTTAGGATTATATTAGGATTGTTAATTAAATTTATTAAGAAAAAATATTTTAATGTAAAACCAAAGGTAGAAGAAATACTCATTAATAAAATAACTAAGCTATATTTTAATAATAATTATTAAAGTATGGCTTTTTTAGTATTTTTGTATTCTATATTTAGTTTTATAAAAATCATTAATAGCACAATAATACCTCTATTAAAGTACAAATATCAATGAATAAATTTTAAAAATTTCATATAATTAATTCATACAGATAAGTGATTCTGTGGAGGTATAATTATGAATAAGAAAAATATTAAAATTAGAAAAGGCAATAATAATGATGTAGAAGAAATAGCCAGGTTAATTTACTATACAGAAGTAAATCCTGTAGATGTTTGAGGGGGAGAATCTAAAGAAGAAACTTTAGAAAATCTTAAGACATTAATGAGGACTAAGGAATCAAGATATAGTACAGATTATATAACTGTTGCTGAACTAGATAATAAAGTGGTTGGCGCTATTATACTAATACCTTATGATAAGTTAGATAAATTAAGTATTGAAACAGATATAAAGCTAATTACTAGCATAGAAGGCTTTACTGAAAAAATATTATATATGATAAATTCAATTAAGTATATGGTTTTTAGAGAGTGTAGAAAAGGAAATTTGTATATATCTAATATAGCTACAGATGAAAGTACTAGGGGTCTTGGAGTAGGAAAGATACTTATGATGTATGCAGAACAAGTAGCTAAAAGTGAAGATTTTGAAGGAATATCATTAATTGCTAAAAATGAAAAGGTAACTAAATTTTATGAAAAATTAAATTATAATAAGAATTTTGATAGAGTAGTTTTAGGAGAAAGAGTTATAAAAATGGCTAAAGTACTATAGTATTATATGGTGCTGTGGCACAATGTAAAATTAATAATTCTTCATTTTACATTCTAAATTTTAAATTAGAGGTTGTTGCGACAGCCTCTTTTTATTTGTAAAATTTTTATTGTTAAATAGAAATTTAAAATGAATAATATTTAAATAAGAATAAATAATTTATAAAGATTTATGCTATATATAAGAAGACTTTTGGAGGTAGATATATGTTAGATAATGATAAGCCAACTATATTAATGAGTAAATGTATAGAAGGAGATTCATGTAGATATGATGGCTCAATGATAAAAGATTCTTTTATAAATAAATTAAAATCTTATGTAAATGTAATAGAAGTTTGTCCAGAAGTAGGAATAGGTTTATCTACACCAAGGGATAGTTTAAGATTAATAGGAAATGAAAGTAAAGTTAACTTAGTATGTTCTAAAACAGGGGAAGACTTAACTGAGGCGATGATGAATTTTTCTAATAAATTCTTAAAAAATATTGATAAGTCTAAAATTAATGGAATTATATTAAAAGGCAGATCTCCTTCTTGTGGAATAAAAGATGTTAAGTTATATAATAATATTGGAAAAGCTAGTATTATAAATAGAAATAATAGCGGGATTTTTGCACAGAAACTAATGACAGAATTTGGTGATATACCTATAGAAGATGAGGGAAGATTAACAAATTATAATATTAGAGAAAAGTTTTTAACTTGGGTTTATGCAAACTACAATTATACTACAGTTGAAGAAAAGAAAAGTGTAAGGGAGCTAGTTAAATTTCAAAGTCAGTATAAATATTTATTAATGGCTTATAGTCCAGCAAGACAAAAGGAGTTAGGTAAAATTGTTGGTTCAGCTTCAAAAGCCAGTTTAAATGATACCATTGTGGAGTATAAACAAGTTTTATCAAAAACATTATCTAATAGTCCAAGACCAATGAGAAATGTAAATATGTTATTACATTTGTTTGGTTATTTTTCAAGGGACTTAAGTAAAGAAGAAAAGGCATTCTTTTTAGATACATTAGAAAAATATCAAAATAAGAAAGTTCCATTTTCTTTACCATTGACAATTATTAAATCCTGGGCAATAAGATTTAATAATGATTATCTACTAGACCAAAAAATTTTTGAAAGCTTCCCTATAGAATTAGTAGATGTAACTGATTCAGGAAAGGGAATATAAACTCCGAAAGGAGTTTTTTATTTTTTAACAATAATGATTATTTTATATTCTTATTATTAATGGTAAAATTTAATAAAAACTGTGACAATTTATGGATAATAACGTTTGTGTTATAAGGGGGGAAGTAATGAATAATTATGAGATAGAAGAACTTTATAATAAGTATTATAAAGATTTGTATATTTATGCTTTTTCAATTTGTAAAAATTATCATATTACAGAAGAAGTAGTTAGTGAAACTTTTCTTAGAGCCTTTATAACAATAGATAATGCTAAATGCAACGTAAAGTTTTGGCTACTTTATGTTTGTAAAAATATAATTATTGATTACTATAGAAAAAATAAAAGAATGTCTTATTTAGATATTGAAGAAAAAGATATAAGGGTTGAGGATAATACACTTGAAAAATTTATAAAGGATGAGGAGAAAAGAGAAGTTTTTAAATCTATTTTAAAACTTTCAGAAGTATATAGAGAAGTAATAATAAAGTTTTATTATATGAATTTAACTACAAAAGAAATTGCTAAAAGTTTACAAGTTTCAGAGGGGGCAGTAAGAAGTATATTATACCGTGGAAGGCAAAAGATTGGAAAATTATTAAGGAAGGGAAAGTATGAGTTTTAAATTTATTTTTGAGAAATATAAAAGCGGAACTGCAACAGAGGAAGAAATAAAAATTGTTGAAGATGAAATAGAAAAAAATGAATTAATAAATGAGTATTTATCAGAAAATATCTTTGAAGAAATAGGTAAAGTAGATGTAACTGAAGATGATACTATATTAATAAAGAAAGCAGTAAATAGACGGTTGAGAAAAATAAATATTCTAGCAGTGTTAAGTGTTATATTAGTATTTTGTATAATTAATTATTTGATTTTACCAGCTTATAATAGTCTTTTTTATGATCCAAGTGGAAAAATAAGAAATGAATTTAATCAGAACCAACTTTTTATTGATATGAGGGCTTTCACAGAGCTACATTTAGCAGGATATACTACTGATGAAGCTGAAGTTGAAGCCTTAGGATTAGGGAAATATGATATAAGAGTGAATCAAAATAATAAATTCACACAAGAAAATACTATATTTAATGGTAAAGTAGTCAGAAACAAATTGAAGACACAAAATAATAATTTATATAAGTTTCCAGCAGTTAATGTTTTTTATTATAGGGATAATAAAAGTGCTATGTATTTACAAGAAGATGGCAGTTATACTTACGGACAAAGTAAAGAAGAGAGAGATTTATTAATAAATATAGTAAAAGAATTGCCAAAAGGAAGTGTGATATCTTCATATATTTCATTTAATAAGGATTTATCACTAGATAACCTTAATAAATTACAAGAAAAATACAGATTCAGAGCTAGATGGGTTGCAGTAAGAACTAATGAAATATATTCGGGTACTAAAATTGGATTTGATCCAATTGGAATAGGAGGTGTTTTAGCAGAGGGAACTTTATCAGATGATGTCTATCCATATTTTGAGTTGTCTAATGTGAATGATAGTATAAAAGATAGTGAATATGTATTAGAAACACATTTTAAGACATTATTAAAGTATATGTCTTCAAGACAAACTTTTATAGAAACATTTTTTAATGTAAATGGGATGTCTAGTATAATGTATAGTGAAGCATTAAAATATATAGAAGATAACGGAGTAAAATTATATGGTATGTTAGTGTATAGTGATGTTGAAACATTTTTAAATTTAGTTCAAGATGAAAATATTTATACTATTTCTATAGATAATGCTAAATTTTCAGTATTTCAAAGATAGTAAGATTAATTCAATTATAGACAATATAATAGTGGAAATGAAAAAATGAAAACTTCAAGATAATAAGTTAATTTCTGAAGGTATTAAATTTGATATGTCACACATTATTGATAGAGAAGTAAAATTAGAAGATATAGATTGTTCTCGTGTGAAAGAAGGAGTATATGTATTTTTCCAAACTAATTATGATAAGTACTTTGAGGATGAAGAAAAATATAATAATCATCCTGGGATATCTATGGAAGTAATAAAATACTTAGTAAGTAAAAATGTTAATATGATAGGAATAGATACTTTAGGCTTAGGGAAAGGTAAAAATCATGGTTTGATTGATGTTTACTTAGGAAAAAACAAAAGCTATTCTATAGAAAATTTATCTAATTTAGATAAGATTCCTGAAGAAGGCTTTAAAGTTTATTGCTTACCAGTTAAAATAGAAGGAATTGATGTTTTGCCAACAAGGATACTAGTAGAATTTTAAAAAATAAAATTATTATAAATGGAGTTGAGATTATGGAGTATAGAATTTTTGAGGAAACAATTGTATTAAGATTAGAAAAAGGCGAAGAGGTTATTGAGTCAATAAAAAATCTTTGTGAGAAAGAAGATATCAAAGCAGGTTCAATTTCAGGTCTTGGGGCAAGTAATAATATAGTGGTTGGATTATTTAAGGTAGATGAAAAGAAATATTATTCAAATACCTTTGAAGAAGATTTTGAGATTACTAATTTAACAGGAAATATTTCTAGAATGAATGGAGAAGTTTATCTACATATACATGGAACCTTTGCTAATTTTGAAGGTAAATGTATAGGAGGGCACTTAAATAAGGCTGTCATTAGTGCAACTTCAGAAATAATAATAACTAAGATAAATGGAGAGTTTGGAAGAAGATTTAATGAAGAAATAGGGTTAAATTTAATTGAGTTTTAAATAGAAAAGTATTTAAATTATCGCTAACTATATTAATAGTTAGTGATAATTTTTAAGAAAAAATTAAATTTTGAATATTTAGAAAAATTATTCCAAAAATGTATTGACATATATTTAATAACAAGGTATTATATGTATAATAAATTGATAATAATTATCAATTAAATTCTAGGATGAATTAGAGAAGGACTTTTCTCATTATATGGACTAACCCCTAGAAAGAATCCTAAAAGATATAGGATTCTTTTTTTGCTCAATATTAATATTTATTATTTTGAAGTATGAATTTTAATTGATGTATTTGATAAAGGTAAGTAATGCTTACTAAATGCAATTGGATACTGGCTATCTTTATATATAGACTCTTCAATTAAAAAATATTGTTTTTCAGAAGAAATAGAATATTTTTTAGTTGCAAACTTACCAGATGAAGAAAATTTAATATCTATAGAGCTATGACTACATTTAGTATAAATCTCTTCCTCTATAAAATTAAGTAATCTATTATTATCATTTAAATTTATATCAAAGTAAGATATTGTTTCAATTGGGATAACAGTAAAGGTATATGCAAGAGCAGTACCATTCTTTATATACCATCTATCTATATTTACAGCAGCAGCAGTCTTTTTACCTAAAACCTCTATAAAGTAATCAGATGGAGGCTCTATATGAAAGTTCATTTCCACATAATCTATTTTTTCTTCTAAAGATTTATATATAATATGACCTAATTTTTCAAGACCAATTTTATTATTCTTTTGATTTTTAATTATGAAATTACCTTTGCCACGAATGTTTTTAATTAAGCCATCGTCTTGCAATAAGGATAAGGCTTGACGAAGAGTAGTTCTACTTACTCCAAGTTCCTTAGCTAAGTCAGGTTCAGAAGGTAATCTATAATTATCAGGAAAATCTTCTTCCTTTATCATTTTAAAAAGTGTATTATACACTTCAACATATCTTAATTTTTTTGAATTCTTCATAATATCTGTATTAAGCATAATGATCATCTCCACAAACAAATAAACAAGTTAGATACAAGTTTTTAATTTATTATAGCATATTTACAAAAGAAATTATCAATTTTATTCAATAAAAAATCAATAAAATACAATGGTGGAAACGTTGACCAATATAAGTAGATTGTAGTATTATAAATATATAATAGACAAGTTAAATACAAGTTTCTTATATATTATGAATTAAATATGTTATAATTAATTTATCTTTAAATAATTAAATTATAGCAAATAATAAATAATATAGTTAGATAGTCTTAAAGTAATTTATAAAGGAGTAATATTATGAAAAAATATAAAAGAATTTTCACTATAGTAATAGATTCATTAGGTATTGGAGAAATGGAAGATGCAAAAGCTTATGGAGATGTAAATGTTGATACTCTTGGACATATAGCAGAATCAGTAGATTCCTTTAATATACCTAATCTTGAAAAGCTAGGAATAGCTAATTTACGTCCAGTTAAACATTTGAAGGCACAAGAAAATCCATTAGGATATCAAATGAAAATGAAGGAAGCTAGTACTGGTAAAGATACTATGACAGGACATTGGGAAATAGCAGGATTACACATTACTAAGCCTTTCCAAACTTTTACTGATACAGGATTTCCACAAGAACTTTTAGATGAATTAACTAAGAGAACAGGACATAATATAGTAGGAAATAAAAGTGCTAGTGGTACAGAAATATTAGATGAATATGGTGAGCATCAAATGAAGACTGGAGATATGATAGTGTATACTTCAGCAGATTCAGTTTTACAAATATGTGGACATGAAGAAACTTTTGGATTAGAAGAACTATATAGATGCTGTGAAATTGCAAGAGAACTTACTTTAAAGGATGAATGGAAAGTTGGTAGAATAATTGCAAGACCATATGTTGGAGATAAAAAAGGCGAATTTAAGAGAACTAGTAACAGACACGATTATGCTTTAAAACCATATGGAAGAACAGTATTAAATGAGTTAAAGGATAATAACTATGAGGTTATTTCTGTAGGAAAAATAAATGATATATTCGATGGTGAAGGAATAACAGAATCTAATAAATCAAAGAGTTCAGTTCATGGAATGGAACAAACACTAGAAATAATGGATAGAGATTTTAAAGGACTATGCTTTGTAAACTTAGTTGATTTTGATTCATTATGGGGACATAGAAGAAATCCTAAAGGCTATGCAGAAGAATTAGAAAAGTTTGATGTTAATTTAGGTAAGGTTTTAGAAAAACTTAAAGAAGATGATTTACTAATTATAACTGCAGACCATGGAAATGATCCAACATATATAGGATCAGATCATACAAGAGAGTATGTACCATTTATAGCTTACTCACCTTCAATGAAGGGAAATGGAGTATTAGAAACTTGCAATAGCTTTGCAGCAATAGGAAGAACTATTGCAGATAACTTTGATGTTAAAATGGCAGAAGAAACTATAGGTGAATCTGTTTTAGAAAAATTAAATTAGTTAATAAATAAGGAGCTGTTTAACAGCTCCTTATTTATTATTCTTTTATCAGAATTTTTTCTACTTCAGCAATATACATTGTATGATAATCCTTATCTGGATAAGATTGTTTTTCAAGAGTATTATCTATAAAACATTCAGGTTTAAATTCTTGAGCATATAATTTTTTGCAGATAATAGTAAGTCTTGCTTCTTCAAAAGCAGGAGTATCTTCAATATAATTAATTGTTAAATTAGTTTTAGAAATCTTATCTTCATCTCTTCCAGAAACTGTTCCTAGATAACCTAAATCTTTTTTATAACTTTCATGGAAGAAGGTAAGTGAAAATGTAGAAGATGCATCTACAAATTCTTTTGTATACCTTTGAGGTCTTAAAACTATATAGACAACATTTTTGTTCCACATAACGCCAAAGCCACCCCAAGAAGCAGTCATGGCATTTACCTGCCCATCTTTAGCAGCTGTAATAAGCATCCACTCATTACCTATTAAATTAAAGGCACTTTCATTTAAATCTTTAGGACTAATTTCTCTTAAATTACTCATACTATCTCCCCTTTATATTTTAATAATATAT
>NZ_JABUTB010000045.1:38938-53983 GCF_021443865.1 Clostridium sp. | reverse complement strand
CATAATAATATTATTATGGATTCATTTGTTCTTATATTTTATTGTATTTAATTAGTTATGTTTCTTTATTTTGAACACAAGATTAAAGTCTTCTGATGCACCATTATCATCTACATCACCTGATTGAGTTGCTGTACCTGCTTGTCCTAATAATTGAATTGTGTCACTGTTACCTTCAGCTATTACGCTTATTACTTCATTTGTATTTACATTTGCTAAATTAACTTCTGATGTATTTCCTTTTAAAGTTAACTTAACGTTAGCTCTATCTAATGATTCTGGAGAATCCATAGTTTCATGAAGAGTTATTCCTCCATTAACATCTGTTTCTTTAAAGCTTCCTACTGAAACTGATACTGCTACTGAACTTTTGTTAGCTATTGTATATGTAGGTGCTTTAAAGTTAGAAGCTTGGTCAACTGTGAATGATAAAGTTGTTGGAACTTCAACTTGAATTTTTCCTGATGGTGCAATACCATCTACAGTACTTACTGTTCCTGTTACTGTTACATTTGCATCAATAGTTTCAGTGTCGTTTGCCTCATAAGTTTGAGCGTGAGCTGGAATAGCTGTTGTAGCAACTACTGCTGCTGCCATTAATAATGATAATACTTTTTTCTTCATATTTATTTTCCCCTCCATTTATTTGTTGTTTAACTTAAACAACTTGTTAATTTTGTTTACGAGAATGATTTTATACTATATTTATATATTTTTCAACACAATTTTTATATTTTTTCTTACCAATTTAATACAACATTCGACATCAATATGTTATGCATTGTAATTTCTTTAATTAAACTTAATTATAGTGAATAAACACCATTAAATCTCTAATTGAATTACTTAATAGTTTATGGTTACTTCTTAAAGAATATTTTTATGAATTATTGAAATAATAACTTATAATAGTATAAATATTGTCTCTTTATTAAAGAATATGATAATCTAACAATTAACAACATTGTTAATTTAATATTTATTACTAATCAATAACAATTATTGATTTATTTAATATAATATAGTATAATAATGGTAAATAAAAAACATATAAAGGGGTGTTAAATATGGACGGAATTGCATGTGCATTAAGCAAAAAATGTAGAAGAGAAAAATCAGAAGAGATCGTAAAGAAAATGAATCAAGAACAAGAAGCATACGAAAATATTTACGAAAACGATAACGATAAAAATAATAATTAATTATAGATTACTTTATTAGAATTAAATAATCCGCAAAAATAGCTGTCATATGGACAGCTATTTTTACGGATTATTTAATTTATTGATTTAATTCTGCATAATAAGCATCAAATAATGGAACAGTTAGGTATGCACCTAATACAGTTTTATATGTTGTTTCTCCATTAAGCACCCCATAAATCCTTACAATATCATCTTCTAATATTTTTAATCCATCACTATAATGGTAATTAACATATATGGTGTCTTTATAGTATGTTGAATATGTTCCATATTTAGTTATAGATACTCTTACTATATTTCCACTAACTTGAACAACCTCACCAGTAAATACTGCAAGCTTACATTCTACATTTTTAATTTATTGTGTTATCTCTATATTAGTTTCTATTCTTCTTGAACCTGCTCCACTTTGTCCATTTCCAATTACCATATTATTATTAATTCTATACTTATATAATTTATAGCTATAATGTACATCCATTTCTTTTGAGCTAAACTTATATTTATCAAACTTTAATCCCTTGGATATTTCAAATACATATTCCCTTTCTTCATTTGGATTAAAATAATAACTATAATTGTATTTATCCCCTTCTCTATGGTTCATTAAAGCTTCTCTTTGATTATTGTCATAGCCATCAAACATTGGTTCTCCTTGAATAGCACCACCTAACTTTAAACTTATATTATCAAAAGTAGCATAATATTTGCTATTGTTCTTTATACTTACTTTTATCTTATAAACATTATTATCCTCTTCTACTCCAATATATTTTATCACTGGCACATCCTCTTCAAAATTTATAGCATTATTATAAAAAACTTTATCTCCTAAAAGAAAGTTAAAACTAAATATAAAAATTAAGCTTACAATGAAGATAGTTAAACTTACAATTATATATTTTTTATTCATTTTATATCCCCCTATCTTATATCTCTTTTTAAATATACTGTTAAAGATATTTTCATTGAAATTAAGAATATAACTATAGCTATTATAAATAAAAGAATAATATATATATTTGCAGATACTACTTTAAAATCATAATTAGGGAATTCAAATATTCCATAAATACTAGCTCCTATTTCTCTAGAAATACTTATAAGTAGACTTTCTTTTCCATTATTTATAAACTCATTAATAGTACTATTTGAAACAGTTAAATACCCACATAAGATAGTAATAAAAGGAAATAACATTCTAAGACCTTTATATCTATAATTAAATATCATAGGTATAATAATTGAAAAACTATATAATATAATTAAACTGCTTACAACTACATCTTGCAAAACCATTACTCTCGATGGCTTTAACATATTTGTTCCAAATAATATGAACATTAAAACATTTGATATAAACAATACTAAAAGTACTAATATATATTTTGAATAAACTACATCTTCTCTTTTATTTGGCATACTTAATATATAACTTTCACTATTATTTAAGCTATCATAATAAAAACTATTCATAACTACTATATAGGTAATAATAATTGGTAAAATAGTAGGAAATATAAAAGAAAAGCCATTTAATAAAAATAATCCAACTATAAAAGTAAAAATAAATATTCTTATTGATTTTACCTTAAGTCCCACTAATAAATCCTTTTTAATTAATTGTAACATTACTTTTCCCCCTTTATGTAGTGATACATAATATCTTCTAAGGTTGGAGTACTTATATTTTCAGAAACTAGTTCTTTGTTATTTATAAATAACCCCTCTTCATAATACTTATTTTTCTTTATAGATATAAAGTTTAAATTACTATTTTTTAATTCCTGCCTAGAACCTCTAAACAATCTAAATCTTTCTCTTATCCATTCCATATCCTTAGTAAAAACTTGCTTACCTTTATTTATAAATGTTATATAATCTGCTATGCCATCTAAATCTGAAGTTATATGAGTAGATATAATAACACTTCTACCTCCATCCTCAATTACTTCCTGTAATAGCTTTAATATATCCTTCCTAACTAATGGATCTAATCCTGCTGTTGGTTCATCTAAAACTATTAGCTTTGCATCATGAGATAGAGCACCCGCTACCATTACCTTTATGGCTTCTCCCTTGGATAAATTTCCAATATAGCTTTTATTTTTTATTCCAAAGCTTTCTATATATGAATCAAATAATTTTTCATTAAACTTTGAATAAGAACTTTTCAATATTCTTTTATAATCTTTAATGTTTAAATGCTGATAAAAATTAAAATCATCAAATACAAATCCTATATTATCTTTTACATAAATTTCATTCTTAAAAATATCCTTATCAAAGATCTTAATTTCACCTTTATCAGCCTTTAATAAACCAAGAATAAGCTTAATTAAAGTTGTTTTCCCTGAACCATTAGGACCAATTAAACCCATAATATATCCTTCTTTTAATTCAAAAGAAATATCTTCAAGTTTAAATTCTCCTCTACTTTTACATAAATTCTCCACCCTAATCATATTAATCTCCCTCATAAAACAAATCTATCATACTTTGAATATCACTTTTATCTAATTTTATAGACCTAGCTATAGCTAAAACTTCTTGAAGCTTTTCTTCTATTTCTTTTAACTTCTCTTCATAGACTAACTCCTTATTAAAAAAAGAAACATAACACCCCTTTCCCCCTACAGTTTCTATAAAACCTTGATTCTCTAATTCTTCATAAGCTCTTTTGGTAGTTATTACACTAATATTTAAATCCTTAGCTAAGGACCTAATAGAAGGTAATTTTTCATTAGGAGCTAATTCTCCCTGTACAATTGCTTCCTTAATAGAATTAACAATTTGCTCGTAAATAGGAAGCTTTGAAGAATTACTAATTAATATCTTCACTATATCACCTCACATAACTGTATTTTCCGTAAATACTGTATATGTATACTATATACACATTAAAAATAAATGTAAATATATTCTAAAACAAAAATTTCGACAAAAGAAAAATAGATATAGAAAATATATTACTGGCACTGGAAAAATCCAATTGACAGTAGTACAATCCTATCTCCACTTTTTTTTTATTTTCTATGAAATTATATTTAAATGTAGCCATATAATATAGTATGAACATAAATTATTACACCATAGTAATTTATGCGAAAGTAATACTTATATTTTTCATGGGGGGAATAATTTATATGTTAGTTGAAATATTAGTTATTGGATTTTTTGTTATATTAGGTATTATTCTTTCAATTGGGAAAGGTTCTTTCTTAATAGCAGGATTTAATATAATGTCCAAAGAAGAGAAAGAGAAGTATGATTCTATTTCTTTAAGTAAGTTCATGGGTAAATTTATGTTTATTATTGCAATTTGTATAACCCTTTTTCTTTTAAGTGATATTTTTATGCTTGAAATACTATTTAATATGGGCCTTACATTATTTTGGATATCATTAATATTCGTAATAATTTATGCAAATACAGGAAATAGATTTAAGAAAAAATAAATGTTTGAAATTATTTAGTTTTCCTCAAATTTAAATAATATTTATGAAGAATATTAAAAAGGACCAGTGACTTTAAAATCACTGGTCCTTTAAATTCGTAATATCTATTGTCAAGATTATCTTAAAACTCACCTTCATTCCTTCATTACTTCATTCTTTCATTTCTTCTCCATTCTAATATTTTTCTCTACCATTCCCATTGCTTTATAAAATTCTAATGCTACTTTATTAAAACTCCAAACTCCAAGTTCTAATGCATCTGCACCTTTATTTTTAACTAAATTATAAACATACTCAAATAGAATTTTACCTAAACCTTGTCTTCTAAAGGATTCCTTAATGCATATTTCATCTATATATGCGTAATATCTATCCTTTAACAAATCTATGTTTTTTAAATCCACATATCGTATAATAGTGTATCCAACCACTTTATTATCTATTGTAATAACTATTACTTCTATTTCATTATCCTTTAAAATTTCATTAAAATAGCATTTACAAATTGGTTTCCTTTCTTCTTTATATATATCAGGTCTATTTCTCACATGACACAAATGTAATTCTTTAGAAATGTTACATATACTTTTGTAATCCCTCAATTTAGCTGTTCTAATATCTATCCCAAAAAATCACCCCATAACTTTAAAATACAAAGACTTCAATTAACAACTAATATATGTAACATTCTTGAAATTTTCTCCTATAATAAATTATAAAATACTATATTAGGAGTTTATATATGAATTTTAACGATGATGATTCAATTCTTTATCAAGATGATTCTAGTTTAAGACCTCCTCCATTTTCAAATTTTCAACCCTTCAATCCTAATCCAATTCCTGGTTTTCCACCAGGGCAAAATCAAGGAAGTAATTTAAATATTGGAGCTCCACCTAACTTTACCCCTGATAAAAATACTCCTGGAGTTAAAAGCTTAGGTCCACAAAGTAATTCTCCTAAAGGAAAAGGTCCTGAAGCAAAAGCTGTAAGTCCTGGCTCCATAAGTTTTTGCTTATTTAAATTTACTTATATATGGGAAAGAGGTGGTAGAAATTACTGGGCCTACTTACTGAATGTTGATAGAAAAAGTGTATCTGGATTACGTTGGTTTAGGGGCTCATGGGTTTACTTTGGAGTAGACTTAAGGAGAATAGATTCATTTATATGTTATAGAAATGATCCTACAGAAAATGAAAATACACGAAAAGAATCATTAATTCAAACTAAGAAGGAATTTAAAAATGATGCAGTTAAGCATACTTATACAAGAATATTATCTTCAGTAGAAATTCCTGAAGAAAGAGAAGATTTTATAATAAGTTACTTAGGTGAAGTTGAAGGAAATGATTTAACTGTAAAGGTTCCATGTAAACAAAGAAGAACTATCAGCTATAGAATAGTTTTAGAAGTTAAATATCCAGAAAGCTTTAATAGAAATACAATAGATGAAATTAATAATATTGCCTTTGAAGCGTCAAATGAAGCCCTTAAATATTTAGATGACTTTAGAGACAGTAAGAAATTCCTAACACCTTTTGAAGTCTTTAATAATTCCACTAAAAATATAACTAAAGCTGTAAAAGTTTTTTCAGCAGAATTTACAGCTAAAATCAAAAAAATGAAACTTCCTAGAGACCTTTCAAAAGAAATAGAATATTCATTAACAGAAGAAAAAATAGAAGAACCATGGAGATTGGTTTAGACAATTGATAATGCGTAATGCACAATGCATTATTAATTGTGCATTGAAAGTGCATTCCTTAACAAATAAGAGAGCGTTTGAAACACGCTCTCTTATCTATTTAGGGATATAATATATTATTTATTTTGAATGTATATTTTATATTCAAAAGGTAAAACTTTAATATTTTTATTTAGTATTATGTTTTTTTCTTTTATACAATCTGTGATAGTTTTATCTTGTAATTCTTCTGGGAGTGTAATATCTACACTGATATTATCATTATTTAGAATTACATATAGAATTTCTTCTACTGTTTCTTTTTTGTACATTAGTGTATTAGTTTTTGTATCTATATTTACCCATTGGAAGTTTTCTATTTTAAAGCTTTCATGGGTTTTTCTTAATTTTATTAAATTCTTTATAAATAGTTGTAGGTCTTGATTTTGTTTTTCTTTTTCCCATATCATAAATTCTCTATTGCTATGTTGTCCGCCTGTCATTCCTACTTCGCTACCATAATAAGTACACGGAGTTCCTGGGAAGGTAAATAATAGTATATATGCAAGTTTAGCTACATCTATATCTCCATTTACTACATTTAAGAATCTTTCTGTATCATGACTATCTAAAAGATTAAATAGATTTTTAGTTAGATGCTTTGGATATTGCACTAATAATTTGCTTATTTCAAATTTAAATTCTTCTGCATTATATTTAATTTTAGAAGTATCATTACTTCTAAAGAAGGACCACATAGGTATTGAAAACTCGTAATTCATAACTGAATCAAACTGATCTCCTTGAAGCCATGGATATGAATTATCCCAATTTTCACCTAATAAAAATACCTCTGGATTTATAGCATTAACTTTCTTTCTAAGTTCTCTCCAAAAATCATGAGATACTTCATTTGAAACATCAAGTCTCCAGCCATCTATATTGTATTTTTCAATCCAATGGCATGCTACATTTATAAGATATTCTCTTGCAATCGGATTACTTGTATTCCACTTTGGCATAGATTGAGTATATGCAAAGGTGTAATAATTAAGTTCTTCTCTTGGTGCTTCTTGTGGTACACCATTTACTAATTCTCCATATACTATTGGTTTATTTTTATCTAATACATAAAAACAATCAAAATACTTAGAATTAGCACCCTTTTCTATTACATCTTGCCAATAGGGATGGAAAAAGCCACAGTGATTAAATACAGCATCTAACATAACCTTTATTCCACGGCTATGTGCTTCTTTAACTAGCTCTCCTAGGATTTCATTATTCCCAAACTCTTCATCTACCTTAAAATAATCTATAGTATCATATTTATGATCACTAGGAGATTCAAAAACTGGTGTTAAATAAATTCCATTAAAGCCCATGGACTTAATATAATCAAGCTTTTCTATAATCCCTTGTAGATTTCCATTTAAGCTACCCTTTGAGGCAGAAAAACTCTTAGGGAATATTTGATACCAGATAGTATCTGCTACCCATTCTGGTGCTTTATAAATATCCTCTTCATTTATATAGGGATAATTATAATAATTAAATAAGTCATATAATTTTCCATTATCCTTAGTGTAAGGAAGCCTATAATGGCTTCCAAAAATATATTTTTCATTATTGTTTTCAAGTACAAAACAATATTTAATTCTCTTCCAATTAATATCTCTTATTTCTGCAAACCAAACATCATGATCTCTTGTAACCTGTTCTTTTACCATTTTAATTCTATATACTGATTCTATATCAAAATCATATATGCCTGATCCATCATTTCTAGGTACCCAATTAAATGGATCTACTGCTAAAAGTTCAATAGCTTCTACATCATCTTTAGCTGTTTTTATCCTAATATGCAGCTTGTCTTTACTATATGCATATGAATAAGAACTTTTAGGCTCATGTATAACAGCTGCAAAATTCATAGTAGTTCTCCTTTCACTATTCACTTGTTACTAAAGCTTCAAAATCACTTTGTGCTTTTTTAGCTCCTTCTTCTGGTGTTAATTTACCATCAAATACTGGATTTAAAACACTTTGCATTATTGTCCAGTAGTATGAAATTCTCTTTGTACTTGGCATAGGTACTGAATGTTTAAATTGTTCAGTGTAAACACTTAAATCCTTATCTTCAATTAATCCTTTTACCTTTGATATATCATTTTTCGCAGTAATCTTATATGATTTTTCATATAAAAGTTGTGCTCCTTCATCAGATGATAAGAAAGTTGCTAATAATTCTGATGCATTTGGATACTTAGAATAAGTAGAAACATATGCACTTTGAACTCCACTTAAGGATTTCATTTGCTTTCCATTTAATGTAGGAAGCTTAGCTACTCCAAAATTAACATTTTCAGCTTTTAGAGATTTAATTAACCATGGTCCTATTGGATAATAAGCAGTTTTTCCATCTTTAAAGTTTTGCTCAAGAAGTGTCATTGTTTCCATTTTTAAATCATCTGCTTTAATTGGAATTATTTCTTTTAATGCTGCAATATGTTCTAAACCTTTTTTAAATTCTTCAGTATTAAAGCCTGGATTATCTCCATCCTTTCCATCCGGTCCAAAAAGTTCAAAGCCATCTAAGCTTAAGTATGGATAAGCTGGGAATCCATCTGTTGGTACAGTTAAATACCAGAATTTATTTGCACTTGCATCATTATATTCAAGAGCTTCTTTTTTAATTTGCTCCATAGTTGTAGCTGGCTCTCCCTTAACTAAATCCTTGTTATATAGAAGTGCATATGTTTCTACTGATACAGGCACTCCATAAATTTTCCCATCAGTAGTAACTGTTTTAACTGCTACATCTGAAACTTGGTCCCTTACAATTTTAGTAGCATTTGAACTTAGCTCCGCTACTACACCTGAATCCTTTGCTGTTGTAAATAAATCATGAGGTGCTACAAATACATCTGCTCCACTTCCAGCTGGTCCATCTAACATCATTTTATTAACAACATCAAAACCACTTTCTTGAACATCAACCTTTACACCATATTTTGATTCAAAGGTTTCTGCTACAGCTTTACCAAATTCACCATCTCCTGAAAGTACCCATAAGGATAATTCTGCTCCTTCTTCTGGTGTTAATTCTGCTGATTCCTCTTTAACATTGTTACTCTCATCAGTTGGTATTTCCTTTTTAGCACATCCAGTAAATGCACCAAGTAACATAGATCCAACTAAACATAAATTGATAATCTTTTTAAATTTCATTTTAATACCTCCAAATTAATTTTTATCAGCACCTGCTGAAATACCTTGAACTAAATATTTTTGAAAAATAATAAATACAATAGTAATTGGTATAGCTATAAGTACAGCACCAGCTGCAAATATAGTGAAATTAATACTTTCTTTTCCGTTTATTAAAGCAAATAATCCAACTGCCAAGGTTTTAGATTTATCATTGGATAATAAGATATTTGGTAAAATAAAGTCCATCCAAGGAAGCATAAATTGAGATACTGCGCAATAAGTAATAATTGGTCTTGCCATAGGTATAATTATCTTGAAAAACACTTGGAATCTAGAACATCCATCTATATATGCAGCTTCATCAATTGCATTTGGAACGCCATCTAAATATCCCTTTACTAACCAAGTATTATAAGGTATAGCCCCTACGGAATATACGATTACAAGACTTATAGGTTTACCTACTAGCCCTAGTATTAGAAATAAAGTATATATTGCTGTCATTGATAAAAAGGTTGGAAACATTGATAAAATCATAATTGCCATAAGGCTTGTCTTCTTTCCTTTAAATTTAAAACGGGACATAATCCAAGATGTTAACATTATCAAAATTAAAGAAAAGAAAGTACTTGCTATTGCAATCTTTAAAGTATTAAAAAACCATGTTGCATAATTTGTCTCTGAAAATAACCTTCTATAATTATCTAAAGTTATTCCTGCTAAATTAATACTTGTAGATGGTCCACTTCCTCTTTGAAAAGAAGATAGAATTATCCACATAACTGGAACAATAACAATTAAAGACATAATAATAAGTTCTGCATTTATTAAAAAAGCTGTTATCTTCTTTCTCATAATCATTACCTCCTATAATTCCTTAAAGGATACTGTTCTTTTGAAATTCCAATAAGAAACACTACCTACGATAATAAATAGTAAAACGCTCATTACAGCTGCAATATCATACATTTGCTGATTTAATGTCAGTTTATATATCCAAGAAATCAAAATATCTGTATCACCTGCAAATTGCATTTTTTCATTTATAGGTCCACCTTGAGTTAGGAAGTAAATTGCTCCAAAGGAATTAAAATTTGCTGCCATACTCATAATTAAATTTGGAATAGTAGCTCTAAATACTAATGGAAATGTTATTTTCTTAAAAGCCTGATACTTTCCTGCTCCATCAATAGAAGCTGCTTCATAAAGGCTTTTATCTAAATTTGCAAATACTCCTAGCATCATAACCATAAACATTGGAAAGCTAAGCCATAAATTAACTACTAGTACAGTAATTTTTGCTACTAGGGGATCAGATAAAAATGGTATATTCTCTGATATTATCCCTAATCTTAATAAAAGAGTATTTAATGGTCCAAACTGTCCATTTAGCATATTTCTAAATACTAATAAAGTAATCATTTGTGGAATTGCCCAAGGTAAAATCAAAATAGTTCTAAATAGATTTTTAAATTTTACTGCTTTATGATTTACTAATATAGCTTGAAACATTCCTAAGAAATATGATGTTAAAGTCCCTATTAATGCCCAAAGGACTGTCCATGTTAATACCTTTAAAAATGTTTGAGACCAAATAGGTACTGTAAGTAATTTTTTAAAATTATAAAGTCCAACCCAAGATAATAGCTTACCTGGTGGAAGATGATCTCTATTGTAATTTAAAAAAGCAGTTAAAACAGAAAATATAATAGGCATAATTACTACAAATAAGAAGGCTATTCCTATAGGCAATAGCACTATATAAGGAAAGTTTTTATTTCTAATTTTTCTGAAATACTCTAGAGAAGTTTCATACTCTGAAGTTTCATCTATTTTCTTCCCTGTAAAATATGCATCCCTAAGATTGTATATATAGACTCCTATAAATAGGATTAAAGTAAATATAGCAATCATTCCATTAATAACTAACATAGTGGAATGGTCTCCGTATTTCCCTCCTACCTTTTCTCCTAGGGTTATTAATCCCCAAAACCCCTTTGTAAAGAATCCTCCATGGAGTCTAATAGAGAAATCATTTACATATCCTGCAAAATATTCTATCCAATATCCATTTAGCAGTTCCATAGATATCATTATTAACTGTAAAGTAAAAATTATAAGTCCTTTTGCTCTTTGCTTACAAATAAAAAACTGACCACTTCCCCAGAAAAAAATTGATAATAATAATGATTTTTTTCCTTTCATCCCAACCTTCCTTTCAAAATAATATAATTAAAAACATCTTTTGTTTAAATAATTTAAGATTTTACTTATACGCTTAACCTACTGAAATTATAGTATATGGCTAAACTAATATCAACGATTTTATATGCACATTTAAATCTTTAGAATATTGAACAATTCTTTATTTAATAACTTTTATTAAAAAGTACTTAATTTTTTTTATTAACCAAAAGTTAAGGATGTTTTCCTTGGAATTTCTATAGCTTTTCAAGTTTTATTATTCTTTTGTTAATTACTTAAATTTTCATTAATATAAAAAAAGGAAAATTGTACTTTTGGATATTTGCACAATTTTCCTTGTTAATTTTATTTATTTTTACATTGGCTTTATATATGAAAGGTTATTAATATCTCCATGGTTATCAAATCGAAGTAGCTTTTCCATAATATCAACAGCTTTTTCAGCTTTTTCTCTATTACTAACAATAATTCTTTTAGTATCATCTAAAAGCATAAGATCTCTTTCAGAATTTACTACTACGCATATATTTTTATTATCTATATATTTTTCCACTTGCATTCCTAGTAATTCACCTATTACTAAGGCTTTTCTCTCCTTACGTTCTTCAATAAATTCTTTTAAATCACTACCATATTTATTAATAAAAATATCTTTTTCAGGAACTTTTTTAGATATATCTTCTAAAGCTCTTTTACTTGAATAATCCTCCATAACTACATAGAAATTTTCACCTAGAATCTTTTCCGCCTTATCTAAAACAGAATTATAATCAGTTAAAATCTTGCAGAATATATCATCTTCTATGTATCCATCTAAGAATATTGCAGGTACAAAAAATCTACTAGCTATTTCTTTAAAATTTTCTTTATCTAAGTCTACAATAAATACAGCATCAAGTGAACGCTTTTGTCCAATTTCTACA
Organism: Clostridium sp.; assembly: GCF_021443865.1. Lineage (GTDB taxonomy): Bacteria > Bacillota > Clostridia > Clostridiales > Clostridiaceae > Clostridium. The sequence goes on along the minus strand of NZ_JABUTB010000045.1, from coordinate 41,295 downwards.
TCCTTTATCATTTCTTTAGTTGGAAGCAAAAGAACATCATAACCTAAAGTATTTAGCTTCCTTTGAATTTCCCTTGATAAGTCATAATACTGATATAACTTACTCTTCTTGTTCTTAGCTTCCATATTAATTATTATTCCAACCATGTAGCTTCTCTTACTCGCTAAGGATTTTGCATTCATATTAGGCACATAATTTAGCCTATTGGCTACCTCAAAAATACGCATCCTTGTTTCATGGCTTATATTTTCTTTTTTTGAATAATTTAATACATATGAAACAGTAGCTGTTGAAACTCCAGCTTCGCTAGCAATATCTTTCATAGTAACTCTCTTTGTAAACATATAACCACCCCATATATCCTCTTATTATGGGATTAAGTATAGCACCAGCAATATTTACTGTCAATTTATGCATATTTAATGAAATATCCTAAATTAATTAGTATTTTTTATAAAAGAAACTAACAGAAATAAAAATTTAGTAGTAACTACTTATCTTAAAATAAATCTCTTTTTTTAAGATAATGCCCGTAAATATATAAACCTCCCCTTGTCCAATTCACAAGGAGAGGTTTATATTTTAATTTATTCACTTTTTATAAGTTTATAATTAACTAAGTTTTTCTTTTCTTTCATTGTACATTGTAATTACTAGTGTTAATATTAATCCGCCCCATAGTACAACTGCACCTAATAAAAAAAATCCAAATGCAACTCCTGTCATTTTAATTCCCCCTTTATTATTTATTAATCTAATAAATTATTTTTCCATTTTCTTTTACTAATTATTAAAGCTAGGATTATTCCAAATCCAATTATGCTCCATCCATAAGCAAATAATGCTGAAAGTGGATATCCACCATATGGTGATTTAATTTCAGTTATTAAACTTTGTACTAGCATAAATATTAGTATAGCAGGTGTTAAGAACTTAACACATATGTTCCACCACTTACCTATTCTAAAATAAGAAATTTCATTGGTATGGTCTCTAACAACATCTGGATTAGAAATCCATCCAATTAATAATACTTCTAATAATCCAACAACTACTATTCCATAGTTATTGACAAAGTTATCAATTATATCTAAGAAGTATAGTCCTGCACCTGAAGCATAAATAAGTCCTGTTGAAATTCCTATAAGGCAAATCACTGTAACTACCTTATTTCTAGCCCATCCAAATTTATCTATAAATGGTGCTGAAACTGCTTCTATTAATGAAACTGAAGAAGTCAACCCAGCAAATAGTAAACAAAGGAAGAATAATACTCCTAATACATTTCCTAATGTACCCATTTCGTTAAATACAGCTGGGAAAGCTACAAAAGCAAGTCCAACTCCATTAGTAACTACTTCACTCATAGGAACTCCTTGAAAATTAGACATAAAACCTAATATAGAAAATACAGCTATAGCCGCTAAAAATTCAAAACCACAGTTTGCAAAAGCAGTCATAAAGGCACTATTATTAATATCAGTTTTTTCAGGTAAGTAACTTGAATAAGTCATCATAATTCCCATTGCTAAGCTTAATGAAAAGAATACTTGTCCATATGCAGCTATCCAAACCTTAGGATCCATAACCTTAGACCAATCTGGTGTAAATAAAGTATTTAATCCTATTTTTGCTCCTTCTAAATTTACTGATCTAATTGCAATTATTATCATTATTACTACAAGAGTAGGTAAAAGGAATTTATTTGCCTTTTCTATTCCGCCTGAAATTCCCTTATAGCATATTATCCAGTTAATAAGCCAAACTACTATAATTCCAATAAATATTGGTAAAATATAACCGCCGAATTCAAAAGGTGATGATGTAAGCTTTAAAAAATCAGCATTAAAAAATGCGTTACTATCAGATCCCCATGACTTTTTAAAACTAAAGCCTAAGTAGTTTACTGTCCAACTTAAAATCATTGAATAATATGTTAGGATGATAAAAGCATTTATTGTTGGCCACCAACCAAGCCATTCCCATTTCCTCTTTAATTTTCCAATAGCTAATGGTGTTGAACCTTTAAATTTATGTCCTAATCCATATTCTAATATTAATAATGGTATTCCAGCTGTAAAAATAGCGAAGAAATATGGTATTAAAAATGCTCCCCCTCCATTAGAATAAGCGATGTAAGGAAATCTCCATATGTTTCCTAGTCCTACTGCTGAACCTACTGCTGCAATTATAAATCCAATTTTCGAACCCCATTGTTCTCTTTTTTCTTCCATTATTATGCCCCCCGTTTATTTTAACTTTCAACTATATTTATATATAATATATTAAAATGTTAACAAAATCAATATTATATTGATAAAATGTTATAACTTTATTTGTTTTATTCATTTTTTATT
>NZ_JABUTB010000045.1:33487-38791 GCF_021443865.1 Clostridium sp. | reverse complement strand
CCTATAATTTAGAATATAAAATGAAGATATATTTTTATGAATTTAATAATTTTAAATTATATTTTCTTTTCTATCTTAAATTCCCTATAAAGCTTCCATGTCTTATCTTCCCATTTAAAGATACTTATATTATCGAAGAAACAATTAAAATTAAAGGAATATTGATTAACGTAATTCCAAAGTTCATTATAAATAGGTGGAACTTTTTTTGAAGTTAAAGTTACATGAAAAACCTTATCTTTTCCATCTTTTTTATTAAACTTAATATAATCAAATTTATCTAATACATCTATTAATCTATCATGAAGGTCTTTTCCTTCCTTTGACATATTAACATCCATATAAATTACTCTGTCATCAAAGTGATTATATTTATCCATAGTAAAAGGAGCCTTGTCTTCTTCATTGCAGAATTTATATAATGCTTCTTCTAAATTCTTTATGCTTCCTTCATATTCAAAGGGAGCTTTTATAGTGAAATGAGCTGGAAGTTTAGATGACTTAGCGTTAAACTTCTTAAAAATATCTCTCCTCATTTCGTTATTAAATCTCCCTGCTTCTCCTTTTACAACACATACTATTACATATCTCAATGTTTATCCCCCTTTTGCTGCTAATCTTTCTTTAAAGGTAAATTCTCTATTCTATACCCTATTTCTTTATTTGCTTTTTTATAACCTTCATTTATCATTTCTTCTCTTGATTTTTCATTTCCAAGTAAAGCATCTATAGTTAATTGTCCTCTATCTGGAAAATACTTATCTAAAAGTCTTTCATCTATATAATCTTGATCCTTTATACTTAAATCATCTAAAATATGCATTACATTAAAGCCTGCTTTCTTTAAAGCTCTGCCAACTAAAATACTTCTATGACATCTTATAGGGTCTTGCATAGCTCCAAGTAAAGCAATTGTATATCCTTTATTACAGCCATCTTTAAGTCTTTCTATTCCTTTTAAGAAATCCTCTTCTTGTACTACTTTCTCAAAATCAGAATATCCCTCATTATTATAGGAAACCTTATTTTCTCTTTTGGCTGCTAGCTCCTTAGCCATATAAATATATATAAAACCAGCTTTGGTTAAGGTATATTTTATTCTTTCCTTATCAAATTGAACATTATATTTAGAATAAGGAGTTCCTCTAATATCTACAACAGTATTAATATTAAAATATCTTAGCATCTGTATTAATTTTTCCATTGTATAGTTTGAATGACCTATTGTATATATATCCATATCTACTTACTAACTAAAAAGATTTAGTAATTCCTCCTCTGTAATTGAATTTAATTTATCTCCTGTTAACATATTTCCGTCAATTACTTTACTTATTAATTCCTTCTTTTCTTCTTGTAGCCTAATAATCTTTTCTTCTATGGTATCCTTAGAAATTAATTTTATAACTTCTACTATATTTTTTTGTCCTATTCTATAAGCTCTATCTGTAGCTTGATTTTCTACAGCTGGATTCCACCATGGATCAAAATGTACTACTATATTGGCAGAAGTCAAATTTAACCCCACGCCTCCTGCCTTTAAAGAAATTAAGAATATATTTGTATTTCCTTCATTAAATTCATCTGCTAATCTTAATCTTTCTTTAGCCTTAATGCTACCATCTAAATAAAGGTATTCTATATTATTATTCTTTAACTTGTTTCCTATTTTATTTAAGGCTGATGTAAATTGTGAAAATATAATTATTTTCTTGTTAGCTTCTAAGGCTTCCTCTACAATTTCTTCAATTGCCCTTATTTTAGAACTTTCTTCTTTAAAATCCTCTATTAAAAGGGATGGATCTAAGCATAATTGACGTAGCTTTGTAAGAAAAGAAAATATTAATATCTTATTATCCTTATTTTCTTTTAATTTCTTTTTAACTTCCTTCATATAAGAATTGTAAACTTGTCTTTGCTTAGTTGCCATTGGAATTATATATTCCTTTTCTATCTTTTCTGGTAATTCATCTAATACTTCTTCTTTTAGCCTTCTTAATATAAAAGGTGATATAAGCTCCTTTAATTCCTTTAAGTCTTCATCATTACCTCTAATAAATCTATCTTTAAACTTTTCCACAGAAAATAAATACATAGGCATTATAAAATCAAAGATAGACCATAATTCTAACAAACTATTTTCAATAGGAGTTCCTGTTAAAGCAATTTTAGTATTTGCCTTTATAGATTTAACAGCTTCTGAAACCTTTGAATCTTTATTTTTAATATTTTGACCTTCATCAATTATGCAAAAATCAAAATTCTTATCTTGATATAAGTCTAAATCCCTTCTTAAAGTTCCATAGGTTGTTAGTAAAACATCATAATCCTTATAGTTATTAATAATTCTGCTTCTTTCCTTTAAACTCCCATGAATAATTCCAATCTTTAAGCTAGGTGCGAACTTCTCAAACTCATTTTTCCAATTATATAAAACAGAAGTAGGTGTAATAATTAAACTTATCTTTCCTTCCATAGATAATAGTAATGCTATAGTTTGAATAGTCTTACCAAGTCCCATATCATCAGCAAGTATTCCACCAAAGCCTAAAGCCTCAATACTCCTTAGCCAGTTATAGCCTATTTTTTGATATTCTCTAAGATTAGCATTTAAATTATCTGGAACATTATATTCCTTATCTTTATTTTTCAACTTTTCTAATAAAATATTTATTTTTTCTTCTCCAGAAATAAAAGGAAGCTTTTTATTCTTTATATTATTTTCTAAATGAAGTAAATTAAATTTATCCACATAAATTTCTTCTTTATACACATCATTAAATAAGTTTAACTCTTCTATCCCCCTAAAGAATCCAATTACTTTTTCATCCTTTAAATCTAGAAAACTATTTTTCTTAGTTCTATAAAAATTACTACCATTTCTTATTTCATTTAAAACCTCTGGGATTTCTATATATTCTAATCCCTCTATTTTATATTGAAAATAAAAGCCTTGATTTTCTTCTCTTATAGAACTATAGATACTATTAGAATCTATTAAATTCATATCTTTAAACTCTTTAGATAGGCTTACTCTTCCTATTTTATTTAAAAATTCTATTCCTTCTTTTAATAATTTATAGGTTTCTTCTTCATCACCAATAAATATAAATCTATCATCCTTTTTTATAAATCTGAATCTTTCAAGAGCCATTTGAAGCTTTTCCATAGCTTTATTATCTTTTATTCCCTTTAGGTTATTAACATAGTCTATTTTTAAAGTACAATAAATATAAGAGCCTTCCTTTGATATATAAAACCTTGGTGTGTTAATATTATTTATTTGCTCTTTTATAGTTTCATCTATAATAATATCTTTTGATACTTCTCCTAAGATAAATAAAATCTTTTTTAAGTTATCATCTGTATCTTTGTAAATTAAATTATCCTTTTCCTTTAGCTTTTCATAAAGACCTTTATAATATTTCAATTGCTTTTCTGTAGGTAAATATATCTTCTTATCATAAATCCATATGTCTTTATTACTATCTATAGGAATTATGCTTTTTCTTTGAGATTTTACTATTATTGCGTCAGCTTTCTTCTTTATAGTAAAAATTAAAGGAATGTCCTCTTTATAAATTAAAGATGTATAATTCATATAATCATAGTTTAAGTTTATTTCTTTTTTATTATTTACTAACTTTAATAAACCCTTAAGTTCATTATCATAAAGCTTAAAGCTTCTTCCATTTACTATTCTGCTTTTATCTTTATTAAATCTATCTTTTAAAAAATCTATAATTAAATAATCTTTATATTTAAATTTATTATTTTCTTGAAATAAAAATTTCCCTAATGCTTCAACTGCTATAGTTGCTTCTTTTCCTGCTCTTAATTCAAGATAATATTCATTTTTATTATTTACTTTAATTTGCTTTATTCTTATATCAAGATTTAAAGGTTTATTTATATTATTGATGGCTTTATTACCATTCTTAATTTTATTATCAACATTAATAACAATATCATTGTTAATATTGTTAGTAGTATGAGGTTCCATATGAGGTTGAGACTTAGTAATATTACTGTTTGTATTATTACTTTCTTCTTTCTTAAGCTTGCTAGAAGCTTCATAGTAGAACTTATACATAGTTGCAATTATATGACTACATACATAATTTCTAATTTCTCTACTATTTTCCTCAAATTGATTACAGGTACACTTTACAGATTGCACTTTATCTTCTAAGTTAAACTTTATATGTGTACTATACTCTGTACTATAGTCAATTTTGCTGTCTCTAACTCTTCCATAAATATGATAGCTATCATCTATTTTTTTACTTATAACTTTTTTAACAAAACCTTCTTTTAATAATTTTTTACCATTATTATTAGCTATACTAGAGCCTAATTTTAATAATGAGTTTAGCATATTTCTCAAATTCATATTATCCCTCCTTTATAAGAGCATCTAATATTATACCACATTCCTAAGATCCCCAACAAAACCCCAGGGGACCAAAAAATTGGTAATTTATAATTTTTATAATTCAAATAATAAGCATATACTATATAATTAAATTATTAATATTTTACTGAGGTGATTACATGGATTATAGAAAATTAAGTTATGAAGAATTAACTATAGATTTATTTAGTAACTTTCAACGTTATCAAAAGGTTACAAAATGTTGGAGAAAAGAAGATGACAGGTGGTTAATTAAAAATATTTCTTTTATTGATGATTGGAGTCAAGAAGAATATGCATTACTTGTAAAGTATCTTAAGAATACATTAAGTACAAAGGGAATTGTTTATGGTGCATTTCTTGATAATAAGTTAAAGGGCTTTGCCTCTGTTGAATATGGATTTATAGATGAAAATAAGGAGTATTTTGATTTATCTAGTCTTCATGTATCAAATGATATGAGGGGCTGTGGCATAGGAAAGACTTTATTTGAAATGGCTGCTAAATGGGCAAAAAATTCTGGTGCTAAAAAATTATATATTTCATCTCATTCTTCTGTAGAAACTCAACGCTTCTATAAATCTATGGGATGCAAAGAAGCTTTAGTATATAATGAAAAACATGTTGAAAATGAACCCTGTGATTGCCAATTAGAATATGTTCTATAAGATAAAGAAAGCACCAGATTATTATATGAACCGCCCCCTGTCAAGTAGACAGTGGGCGGTTCATATTCTAGGTACTTTTTATTTTACTATTTTTAATTATTTTTAAATATTTTTAAATATTAAAAAAGAGTTTTAAGATAAACTTAAAACTCTTGTATAAACAAAAACTATCTTCTATTTTGTTCCTTTTTAGCTCTTCTACAAGATATACATCTTGTTGGC
>NZ_JABUTB010000045.1:29787-33362 GCF_021443865.1 Clostridium sp. | reverse complement strand
AAATTGATAATAATCTCTAATTAACGAGAAATTCTTATCCAAATTAAACCTATTTTTTTGTTAGCTTTTTGCTACTGTTATAATATAACATATTATATTTTTAATTGCAAGTATTTTTTTAATTTATTTACATTTCAGAAAATTATTAAATTTCATATATATACTCCATGCTTTTAGCGTTAATTCCTTGAAATTTTATAACTACTATTAATGGCATAATATCTTTTATCATTTTGAAATCTTTATAATTAAAAGTATTATCATAATAATTAATTATTGTACTTAAGGCTGTTCCATGAGTTCCTATTAATATATTCTCATTAAGATTTTCATTAAGAAGCTTATGTAATGCTTCTATATTTCTATCTTGAACTTCTGTTAAATTTTCTCCCTCTTCAAGACTATAATTAAAATCTGTCCATTGCTTTTCTGCAAAGCTATTAAAATCTTTTATCCAACTATTAGATACTTTTCTTTCTCTAAAATCTTCAACTAATTCAATATTTAAATTATTTGCCTCTGCAAAATCCTTTATAGTATCAACTGATCTTTTGTAAGGACTTGAATATACTTTAGTTATATTCTTATCATTTAAATATTTTGTTACCTTCTTAGTAGCCCTAATTCCTTCTTCGCTAAGAGGTCTAAGTAAATCATCTTCTACAGTAAAATCTGGCTTTGCATGTCTTACAAAGTAAACCTTATTCATAGCTAAATCACCCTTTTCATTTAATTTTATTTATCTATCCTAGCTCCACCCCATTCAATTACTGTAAAGCCTTCTCTATTAAATTCTTCAAGCTTTTGCTCCTTAATTTCAATTGGTTTGTCCAAAGGCTTATAAACCATCATCACTCTTAAAATTGAATCAGGTTTAGGAGTAATATCAAGTTTTGCGTACTCATTATATTCTTCTCCAGCAAAAGATATAAGGTTATATTTATTTTCTTGTAAAATAGGAAGCCAATAAACTATAAACTCATTGTATTCCTTCGCAGTTAATCCCATATATTCTAACTTTTCTTGTAGAAACTCTGCTGTATCCTCTTTTTTAACAACAAAGCCTTCTGACATATCATAGTCTAAATCTGATGTACCTTCCCAAAATAGATATGAGTATTCCTTATTATCTTCTAAATTTATTAAGGTCCCATCTGGTTTAGCTTTAACCTTCCAACCATCCTTATATTCAGGATAAGTAACTGTAAGTCCTCCTTTATATTCTAAATTCACATCAATAACCTCTTCTTTAGTTGGGTATAAATAAATTACTGGCTTTTTATCTACTCCTTGTGAAGCACATGATATTAACACTACTGATATTAAAAATATCATGCTAATAAAAGATAACTTTTTTAACTTTCTCATAAAATACCCCTCTAATTAAATTTTTAATAAAAGAACATTTTAAAATGTAATACTAGATTTAATCATATTCTATGTTATTTCTATGATTCCATTTTATGTATAAGCTTAATTTTAAGTATATCAAATAGATTTTTATTTTACAATATATGGTTAATAACTTAAATACATATATAAATAGAGATGGCTATTAACTAGTCATCTCTAAGTATTTTTTATTTTTTAAAAATATATCACAACTATTTATCTTTATTCATATTAAGTATTAATTTAATAGCTATAGATGTAAATATAATAGCACCTACAAATGAAAGGATACTTGATAATAGAAATACTATATCTCCTAAATAAGGTATTCTAATCATATTTGCAAAACCTATAGCATTTTGAAAGAAGCTTGTTTGTAACAATACAAGCATCAAAGATCCAATAGCACCATAAATCAACTTATAATCCTTACTATTCATTTCCCATCCTCCTTATATAAATACAATTTATATAATTTTTTTAATTTTTCTCTTTAATTTCTTTTTCTATTAATTCTTTAGAAATATACATTGCTTCTATAAGTGGTGTTAGTCTCTTATACTGATTACTATCTTCTCTATATTTACTTCTAGCTTTTTCAGTTTTATTTATAATAGAAATAACTGGTGGCAATGCTTTTTCTAATTCATCATTACTATACATATCTATATTTCTATCTGATTCTAATAAGTATTTAGAAATTTTTAATGCTTTTATTCTATTATTTAAAAGAGAATGTTGTGAAGTACCTTCTTTAAATTTATGTTGCATTTTCTCACAGTTATTTATAGTTGAAGATACAGTTTTTATTGCACCTTGTAATTTCTCTTGTGTATAAATTTTCATAAAAGCTCCTTTACAAATCCAAAATTCATTTATATATTTTCTGAAGTCAATATTATCTTTAGCCTTATATCCCAAAATAAATGAAGATATAAATAATATCTCCATAACACACCTTGTCTCCAAAAGAAAAAGTAAATAAAATTCCTATAATAGTAAGCAATAACGAAAGCCATCCTAACCATATTCTTTTATTAATGAATTAGTTAATTCATATATTCATTAACTAATTCATAACATCTTCTTTTAGTACTGTCCACCAAGCTACTTAAAGCCATAAATGGTGCTATTGTACCTCCCTTATATTTATCTTCTGCCTCTTTACTTTTTATTTCTTTAATATTAATCCAATCATTTTCTTCTTCTCTTAGTTTATCCATATCTTCTTCTGGAAGATCACTTTCTAATACGGAATAAACTTCATTTAACATATCATCCCAAGCTTTAAACTCAGCATCTGCTGCATAAAGCATATCTTGAGTTATTGGACTGGCATATTTATCTTTCAACTCTACATTTAACTTATCTTCTAATTGATTTAATTCATCTAAATAAATATTCTTTTTTGAAGCCACTTTATTTTCTTTAGTGCCCTTTTCTACCTTTGACTTAGTATTATTATTTTCAATTTTCTTTTCAGCAAATTTATTACTACATCCAACTAAAAATGATGAACAAATAAAAATAATAAATACAATCCCCCTAATAACTCTCTTCATATTGCTCTCCCTTAGCTTCTTTCTCTATTTTTTTCTCAATATTCTAAACTATTTATTGTTCATACTCAATATTTATGCCATTAAATATAACTACTTTTAAACGAGTATAGCCTTCATTTTCATCTACATTAGTAAAGTCAATTTTCAAAGTATCATTATCCTTCCACTGAATATTAATATCTTTACTGCTAGAATTATTATTTAAATAAATATTAGGTTCATTATTGTTATACTGTCTTTTTCTATAGCATCTACCATATCTTTGAAATTGACTATCTAACGTACTCATTTCCGTAAAAAGATAATCAAAGTCTACATCTAAGGATGCCTCAACTATTTGTGTAGTAATCCAAATTCCACTTTCTTTATTCCCGTCTTTTGTAAAATCTTTTATTTCCATTTCTAATGATGCTCTGTCACCATTTGTAAACATTGAATGTAATAGTTTTACATTTCCTTTATTTTTAAAATTATCATATAATTCTAGTACTCTGTCTACTGTATTTACTATAACTAAAACTTTAGATTTTTTTCCTCTCCCTCTAATTGTTTGCTTTTCCTGGTGGATTCCTTCCATTGGGGTTCATGGAGTTGTAGTCCTTATTATCTCTTTCTAGAATG